>NZ_JAVRBQ020000104.1:0-128457 GCF_034531215.2 Nostoc sp. ChiSLP03a | reverse complement strand
TTCTCTTCTTTACAAGCTTTACGCGAGCGCATCCAAGAAATCTTCGACCAACTCACATTTGAGCAGGTAATTTCTGTCTCTTCTTATAACTTTATCTTGGAAGCTCTATTCTATGCAGCTTCATATTAATTTGGTATTAGTTAACGTATGCTTCAGCCAAGCTAGGATTAATCTTTATGGCTTGGTCGTAATCCGCAATCGGATAACGAGAGAATTTTAGGATGAAGCAGTGAAACGAGATTCCATTTACTATCAAATTTTTAAGCGCTTTCCTGGGTTACTCTTTGAACTAGTTGATAATCCTCCTCTGCAAGGGCAAAACTATCGATTTGAATCAGTTGAAGTCAAAGAAACGGCTTTTCGGATTGATGGTGTATTTTTACCTCCAGAGGATGCAATATCCAGAGCGATATTTTTTGCTGAAGTTCAATTCCAAAAAGATGAAGCCCTCTATCATCGATTTTTTACTGAGTCGCTGATGTACCTGAACCGGAATCGTTCTCAGTACGATGACTGGTTTTGCGTGGTAATTTTTTCATCACGCTCTTTGGAACCAAGCGATCAAAAAACTCATCGAATATTTCTCAACAGCGACCAAGTGCAACGAATCTATTTAGATGAGTTAGGCACGACTAATCAGCAGCCAATAGGCATCAACTTGATGCAGTTGACTCTAGTATCGGATGAAGTGATGGCAGAGCAAGCAAAGCAATTGATTGAGCGGATAAAATTAGAGGAAACGGACACACTACCGCAAAATGAAATACTAGACATCATCACCACAATCGCCGTTTATAAGTTTTCTTCATTGAGTAGAGAGGAAGTTGAAGCTATGCTGGGATTGACTTTAGAGCAAACAAGGGTTTATCAGGAAGCGAAAGCCGAAGGTCGAGAAGAAGGTCGAGAATAAGGTCGAGAATAAGGTCGAGAAGAACGGGAAGCTGAAATGTTGAAACTTACCGTCCCTCTGTTACTAAAAACAGGGATGAGTGTGGAGCAGATTGCTCAACACCTCAATGTTGATATAGAAGCTGTCCAGATTGCCGCACAACAAAATACATAGAATGGGCATTTTATGTCTGTTGTCATATTTTTGCAAAATGACAAGAGCTTGATTAAAATCCTCAATTGCCCTTTTATGGTTTCCAGAGCGATCGCCTCAAAGCAGTAAATCGTAAAAAAGCTTGAAAAATGACTAAAGTAAGAAACTTTAGCACTGTATTTCTTATCAATTTTTGGCATAGTTCAGCGATCTCAAAGGTTTTAAGAGCCTCTTATTCGTATTTTTATTGCGAAGTAAAGGTGTAGCTAATAGATGGGAAAATGTTTGAATCTAATCTAAACTTACAACTACCAATCTCTTAAGTTGGGTATTCTCGAAAATTCTCTAAAATCACCAACGGTATCAGAAACTCTAAAAGATGGATAATACCCTTGAAAAACTAATCAAACAGCTTCATAGTAAACGTTTATCTGATAATGTAGCTAATGAAATTATTAAGCTTGGTAAACCTGCATTTGATTATCTATTAGTAAAAATAGATGAACCAAGCCTCACTGAATATCAAGTTATAAATTTACTGCGTATTTCATACCAAATGAAATATCATAATATTACACAATTCACTAATAAACTTTTATCAATTACTCAAGATAAAAGAATTGATGTGCGCTCAACAGCATCATTTTTGGCAATTTGTTTATTTCGGATAAAAAAAGAATTTCCTGAGTTAAATATTCCCTTGCAACGAGAAGCTCTAGCACAATTTCTTCACAAATCTTTAGCGATGGAACTACATCAAACGATTGGACAACAAGTAGAAAGTTTTTTTCAAGATTAAATTTAATTTAAGAGCTAATTCACTTACTTAAGCTAATAGCATTTTAAATTTACATTTACTTAAATCTACACACCATCAGTAATCATTAATTTACTGAAGCATAATCTATAGCCCTATAAGGTTCTATATGCTTGAATTTAATATCCAGCCGCAGGCTGGCGGATGGTTTATCTTCCCTGAAAGTGCTGGTTGCGAGATATATCAACCGCTTGACTATCGCTCAAAAATAATTGAGGGACAGGACGTATGCCAAATTGAAGTTTGTGGCTGCGAAGTATCGTTTTCATACGAAATGCATGGCATTCATGTTGTTTTCGAGTCAGGTATCATAACAAAACAAACAGCTTTTGCAATTGTGACATCAATCAGCGATCGTTTAGCAACCATCACAGGACAGCCAACTGTTGTTTATGATAGTTGATGGAATAAGTTTTTAATATGGAAAATTTTGATAATTATACAGACACAGCTAATAAGGCGATGAATCAGACAATGATGATACGCTATAAAAATAAAAAATCTTTAACTTAAAGAGACGCAATTAAGGCACATAAAAATATCAATATTAAAATGTGGTTTTAACTACGCCATTCAATTGAATTAGTAAGATAAACTTGCCGTGTATATGTCATCAAAGTACTTAGCTTCATCTAGTAACCAAAAAGGCATAAGCAATGAGCAAAGAAGTAGTCAAAGTAATATTATGGGAAGAAAATCAAAAAGATTTTCTAAAAAAGTTTTATGACCTCCAATTTACTCCCAGAGTAGGAGAGGAAGTTTACCTAAAAAAGGAAAGATGGAAAGTAACCAGGGTTGAGCATGATGTAGAAATTAGTGAGATTAATGTCTACATGGAATTAATCAAAAAAGCCAAGCAGGATAAATCATCTAATTCATAAATACAAGTAAATACACTCAACTATTATTAAAGGGAGGTTATGAGCCTCCCTTAATTATGAGAATAAATATATTGTCAAGTGTAATTTGTAAATATTTATGCAAACTGCGATGTCTACGACGGGCTACGTCTACACACCACAAGATTTGCAACCAAGCAGTAGCGATCGCACCGTATTTTGTCTGTAACGATAGACTATAAAAGTAAAGAAATGTAAATAAACTAAATTTTGCAACCGTGGAACACATCACATTGGGGCAAAATGGCCCAGTTGTTACACCTTTGTGCATCGGCACTTGGGCTTGGGGTGATAAACTATTTTGGAATTATGGCAGTGCCTACGGTCTAGAACAGTTACAAGAAGCCTTTACCGCAGCCTTAGAAGCTGGTATTACTTTCTTTGATACTGCCGAAGTCTACGGAATGGGAAAGAGCGAGAAATTTTTGGGACAATTTCTGCAACAGACACAACAACCTGTACAAATCGCTACAAAATTTGGCCCCCTACCGTGGCGATTTACAGCCCAATCCGTCTCGGATGCTTTAACAGCTAGCCTCAAACGGCTACAACTTGAGCGAATCGCCCTGTATCAAGTGCATTGGCCTTTTGCCTTCTTTTTAAGTCAAGAAACTTTGATGAATGCCTTAGCGGATGAAGTGAAGCGAGGCAGAATTGCTACAGTTGGCGTGAGTAATTACTCAGCAGAGCAAATGCGAGATGCGCATCAAATATTGGCGGCTCGTGGAGTGCCTTTGGCTGTGAACCAAGTACGCTATTCTTTACTCAGTCGCCAAGTTGAAAGCAAAGGTATTATCGCAACTGCGCGTGAGTTGGGTGTGACTATCTTGGCTTATAGTCCTTTAGCTCAGGGATTACTCACAGGTAAGTACAGTATTGATAGTACTGAAACTCCCACTGGTGCGAGAAAAATAGACCCGCGATTTAACAAAGAAGGTCTGCAAAAAATTGCGCCAGTTATATCTTTGCTACGCAACTTCGGGGAAAAATACGATCGCACTCCTGCTCAAGTCGCTCTCAACTGGTTAATTGCTCAGGGGAATGTTATTCCCATTGCTGGGGTGAAGACAGCCGAACAGGTACGGCAGAATGCTGGTGCTTTGGGCTGGAAATTGAACGATGATGAAATTGCAGAGTTAGAACAAGTTAGTCGTCCTTGGCTGTAGTAGTTTTGAACTACTCAAACACAGGAGGCCAAATTTCTGACACTACTAGCTCCCAACCTGGTAGTAAGTCTGGTAGTGTCAGTTTGTCGTTGTCTTGCAAAACTATTGGTTCTTGGTTGAGTCGATAAACTGTGAGCGTCAATTTGTCAGGATCGATCAGGATACCAACTGTACATCCAAGTTGTAGGAATAGCTGAATCTTTTCTACCAGTGGCTTGATGCGGTCTGACTTAGATTTTATCTCTACCATTAAGTCAGGCACCAGTTCCACAAAGTCACGCTTGCTTTTTTTCAGTCTATCAGCACGAACAAAAGATACATCAGGAGCGCGCAGATTTCGTTTTTCGTTATCAGCTTCTTTACCGTTTTCAGTTTCTAATGTAGGCAAGATGAAACCAGCGCTAGAACCTGTTACCCGTCCTAGCCTCTGTGGGCGCACCCAGTTGCCCAGTAACCTAGCTAACTCAGCACTTATTTCCTCTGACTCATAATCTGATGGCCCCATAACAACTATATTTCCATCTACCAGCTCCATCTGCCATTCTGGATGCTCTGCTTGTAGTTGCTCTAAGTCTGGAATAGTGAACATAAGACCACGAAGAATGCATCTTTAATTTATCTTCCTACAAACTGGTAAAAAAAATTACCCAAAAAGCCAAAAAGTCAAGAGCCAAAGTCAAAATCTTGACTCCTAACTCTCAACTCTCCAATTTTAGGTTTGGATTTTGGATTGAAGAAAAAACCTCAAATCTAAAATCCAAAATTGATTAACTTTGAACTGTTGACTAAGAAGCTGATTCTCTAGCTGTCGGTGAACCTATCTTTTTACTAGGAGATGCAGATGAATCCTGTCCACTTGTCCGTAGTTTGGGCTTGGGAGAAGAATGTCTTTCTTCACCATTACTGCTATCTGATTTCCACGCAGCACGGGGGCGATCGCTAGAAGATTCACGACGCTTACTGAGTCTTGGTTTGGGAGTGGAGGATTCCTCTTGGGGAATTTCCACGTCTGAACTCAACCAAGCGGGACGAGTTTGATCGTAAGCAATTTGCAGTGCAGCTGCGGCGATCGCTTGAGCATCATATTCTTCAATTAGTTCGCTAACAATTGGCAAGAATGAAGCCAAACGCTCACCCATCAAAGCTTCCCGCACCTGTTCTTGCAATTTCAGAATGTGTCTTGCTTCAATCTGGGCGCGTGTAGGAATGGACAGCAATTGCCAACTTTGGCGATTATGACGTTCAAATGTTTGCTGCTTGCGCCGCTCAAATGGTTGTACTAAAGAAATTGCTGTTCCTTCTTTACCAGCACGACCAGTACGACCAATGCGATGGACGTAGGTTTCTACGCTATCGGGTAAGTCGTAGTTGATCACATGGGAGAGTTGATCGACATCTAAGCCTCGTGCTGCAATATCAGTTGCTACCACCCAGCGAACTTGACGGTTACGGAATCTGCTTAATAACCGTTCTCGCGCTTGTTGCGACAAGTCACCGTGGTATTCATCGACACTGTGACCAGCTGCTTGTAACTGACTGGTGAGTTCTGCGGCTGTGCGTCTGGTGCGGACGAAGATTAAAGCTGTTTCTGGATCTTCCATTTCCAGAATCGGCTGTAAAGCTTTGGCTTTTGTCCAGTGGCGCGGGATCAGGTAAGCTACCTGATTAATTTTGTTGGGAGCGGCTTTTGGTTGCTCAACGGTGACAGTCGCCGGCGATCGCAAGAACTTGTTCACCAACATCCGAATCGATGGTGGCATTGTTGCCGAGAATAAAGCTGTTTGGCGTTCTACGGGCGCTTGCGAGAGGATTTTGATCACATCGTCGATAAAGCCCATGCTCAACATTTCATCAGCTTCATCCAATACAAACCACTTGACCTGATCGAGCTTTAAACAGCCGCGATCGAGCAAATCGATCACCCGTCCGGGAGTACCCACGACCATGTGAACGCCACGTTTGAGTTGTAACATTTGGCGGTCAATTGATTGACCACCGTAGATTGCTAACACCCGCAAGCCTTCATTGCCGATGAATTGGGCGATCGCATCGTGAACTTGCATCGCTAATTCACGGGTTGGTGTTAAAACTATGGCTTGCACGGCTCTTTGATTAATATCTAGCCGCTCTAAAATTGGCAGTGAAAATGCTGCCGTTTTACCTGTTCCAGTTTGAGATTGACCTACCACATCACGACCGGCTAGCAATTGGGGAATTGCTTGCACTTGAATGTTAGTTGGTTCGGTAAAACCGATTTTTTCTAGTTGTTCGACACGTTCTTGGGAAATGCCTAATTCTTGAAATGAAAGAGTCATTAATTCGTCCTAAATTTTATGTAAGGATTTTTGGATTAGTCATTTAGTCATTAGTTATTAGTCATTAGTCATTAGTCATTAAGTTATTGGCTAGTTAGTTAGCCAAGGGCGATAGCAAAGCCTCAACTTTTGGAGAAGCTATGCCCACGAGTGAGTCCCCGAATTTCAGGTAAACCCTCATGAAAACTGCCATTAATGCAGTGTGGATCTTGGGATAAGGGTGAATCTGTAAGGGTCATTTAACAAAAGACAAAGGACAAAAGACAAAGGACAATTTAGTTATTGACTACTTGACCATAGAGGTCGTATGTATCAGCGTGGTGAATCGCTATTGGCACGATGGTTCCTAACTTTGCCTGGCCTTTGACATACACCAGACCATCAACCTCTGGGGAAAATCTACCTGAACGACCGATTAATTCACCACTTTCAGGATTTTCTTGCTCAATCAGGACATCGACTATTTTGCCTACTTCCTGTTGATTTTTCTTTTGAGAAATCGGTTGCTGGATTTCCATCAGTTGGTATCGGCGATCGTCCATCACTTCTTGGGACAACTGATTTGGCAACTTATAAGCTGGAGTTCCTTCCTCAGAGGAAAAGGTGAAGACACCAACATGATCGAATTCATGCCGCTGGACGAACTCTAGTAGATGCTCAAAATGCTTGCTTGTTTCTCCTGGGAAACCAACAATAAATGTTGTCCGCAGTACGGCTGTTGGTAGCGCCGTTTTGATGCGATCTATAATCCCATCATTTACGCGCCCTTGCCAAGGGCGGTTCATGGCGCGGAGAATCTCTGGATGAGAATGCTGCAAGGGCAAATCCAGATAAGGCAGGACGTTGGGTGTTTCTTGGATGGCTGCTATCACTTCTGGGGTCAGTCCCGTGGGATAAGCATAGTGCATTCTGATCCACGGTATATCTACTTTCCCCAAAGCACGAAGTAATTCGGCTAATTTTGGCTGACCGTAAATATCTAGACCATAATTAGTAGTGATTTGGGAAATTAAAATAATTTCCTTTACCCCTTGACTAACTAATTGCTCCGCTTCGGCGACGATAGATTCAATAGTACGCGATCGCTGGTTTCCTCGAAGATGAGGAATTATACAAAATGCACAACGATAATCACATCCTTCCGCAACCCGAAGGTAAGCAACGCCCTCCGTTGTCGTGCGATAGCGCGGTGTAGTTTCGTCGGCAATGTAGGTTGGCTCTATACTAACCTGTTTGACCCGCTCGCCAAGTTCAACACGCTCAATTACATTTACAATTTTGTGATAATCGCCTGTACCCACAACGGCTACTGCTTCAGGCAACTCTTCCAAAAGTTGTTCTTGGAAGTGTTGCGCCATACAGCCAGTAATTACGATTTTTTTGTTTGCCTCTGCCAGTTCTACTAAAGTTCTGACAGATTCTTGCCGGGCCGCTTCAATAAAACTACAAGTATTAACAATAACGTAATCTGCTAACTCTTCATTTGTATCTACACCGTAGCCTGCCTCTACAAGCATTCCCAGCATGTGTTCTGTATCAATTCGATTTTTCTCGCAGCCCAAATGAGAAATGGCAATCGTTGGCTTGTCACCCATATTTTGAAAATATCTTCATTTTTTTCTTGTAATCAACATTCTGGTGCTAATTTCGCTTTTTTTCGATCGCTATCCTTCTAATAACAGTACAGTGGCAGATTCCCACTGTCAGCAACTATCCGTGGACTTATGACCCTATGAAATAATAAAAATAGAGGTCATGTTATGATATTTTTATCAATCTGTTCCCCAGGGTAAATTGAAGTGTCTTTGGGTACATTTGACACTTGTAATCTTTTTTAACAATTCCCCTATTGGTATTTTACATTACCACAGCGTGTGCGTTGTTAACCTACCCATCGGGAAGCCGCCCAAAGGGCTTGTTGTGAGAAGTCGCTACCCTCAGGGAAATCGACGAAAGCGACTACGCTTATAAAGCAGTAATGCTACCCTGGCGATTGGCAAGTCCGACGACTGGGTGCGGACAAGACGCCTAAACCACGGAAAGCTGCCTTGCGTCTAGTGAGTGGCAAACTCCTCTTGTAGCCAGGTTTTATCTTAACATATCTTATGGGAGGTTACACGCCAATTTCCATCTGAGGAAAGAGGCAATAAACCGACTATCATAAAACACATTTGACTAGTTAATGAAAAGTCAAGAGTCAAGGGTCAAGAGGAGCCAGTCACGTGCGGGGTTTTCCCCGTTGAATAGCCACTCTTATATAAAGGTTCCCGACCTTCAGGGGAGTGGTGATGAACTGGCGTTCAATAGTCAAAAAAATCTGGACTCTGGACTGTGCGAGGCGGATTAAAGACGTGGACTTATATCAGATATTTAAAACTCGCTCACCAATTATTGGCGTGGTTCACCTGCTACCACTGCCTACCTCACCCCGTTGGGGAGGTAGCCTAAAAGCGGTGATCGATCGTGCCGAACAAGAAGCCGCAGCCTTGGCAAGTGGAGGAGTTGATGGGTTGATTGTCGAGAATTTTTTCGACGCGCCGTTTACCAAAAACCAAGTCGATCCAGTAGTTGTGAGTGCCATGACCATTGTGGTGCAGCGGATACAGAATTTGGTAACTTTGCCTATAGGCTTAAATGTTTTGCGAAATGACGCCAAAAGTGCAATAGCGATCGCTAGTTGTGTACAGGCGCAATTTATCCGCGTCAACGTCCTCACAGGGGTGATGGCAACCGACCAGGGATTAATTGAGGGAGAAGCCCATCAACTACTCCGCTATCGACGGGAGTTGGGCTGTGATGTTAAAATCCTGGCCGATGTGTTGGTGAAACACGCCCGTCCTTTGAGTTCTCCAAATCTCACAGTCGCTGTGAAAGACACCATTGAAAGGGGTTTAGCAGACGGAGTAATTTTATCTGGTTGGGCTACAGGTAGTCCTCCTAATTTAGAAGATTTGGAACTAGCTTGTGGTGCAGCAAATGGCACACCAGTGTTCATCGGCAGTGGGGCCAATTGGGAAAATATTGATACATTAATGCAAGCAGCAGATGGTGTAATAGTTTCCAGTTCCCTAAAACGTCATGGACGCATAGAGCAACCAATTGACCCAATTCGCGTCAGTCAATTTGTGGAAGTTGCCCGTCGCAATTGGAACTCCAAAGGTGAAAGCAAGCCAGCAGAACAAGTGAAGTTACATTCTTAATTGGGGCATAGGGAATGGGGAGAAACAGCCCAATGCCCAATGCCCAATGCCCATTAACCAATAGCAGTTTATGATTCGCCGCCGTTCTACTCCTTGGATTCATAAATGGTCACGTCCATTGATTGCCGCGATCGCTGGATGTGGTGCCCTGATCACAGGTTATCTCACCATAGAAAAGTTAAGCGGAGGCAGTGCCGCTTGTGTGGCACAGGCTGGTACTAAGGGCTGTAATGATGTGCTTTCCAGTCCTTGGGCAACGGTTTTTGGACAGCCATTAGCTTTGTTTGGGTTTTTGGCATACACCAGTATGGTGATATTGGCTTTGGCTCCCTTGGTATTCAACTCAGGGGAAAACAATAACCGCAAACAATTGGAAAATTGGACGTGGTGGCTCCTGCTGGTAGGTGCGATCGCTATGTCTGTCTTTAGCGGCTATTTAATGTATGTGCTGGCATCTCAAATCAAAGCTATTTGTCCTTACTGTATCGGTTCAGCTTTGTTCTCTGTGAGTCTTTTGGTACTAACGATTATCGGTCGGACTTGGGAGGATATTGGACAAATCTTGTTTACCGCCCTAATTGTCGGGATGGTAACGCTGATTGGTACTTTAGGCGTCTATGCTGGTGTGAATCAATCAGATGTTACACCTGGAACTCCTGGACAACCCACAAAAATTACCTTTACTCCCAAGGAAAACCCCAACCCAGCGTTCGGTTGGGAAGTTACCACTACTTCTGGTGAGGCAGAAATAGCCTTAGCAAACCATCTGGCAAAGGTAGGTGCAAAGGAATACAGTGCTTATTGGTGTCCTCACTGCCACGAGCAAAAGCTGCTTTTTGGTAAAGAAGCTGAGGAAATAATCAATAATGGTATTAAGGTAGAGTGCGCCCCCGATGGACTCAAAGCTCAACCAGAACTCTGTAAAGCTGCAAAAATTGAAGGGTTCCCCACTTGGATCGTTAATGGTAAAAGCTATAGCGGAGTCCAAAACTTAGAGGAATTAGCGAAAGTTTCTGGTTACACAGGGCCTCAGAACTTCAAGTATTTTAAGTAAAGTACCTACACTGATATTCAGTAGTTCACACCCCATAGTCAACTGGATGAATACAGTAAAATCTGTTTCCAGTTGGCTTTTTTGTTTTTGGTAACAGATAATAGGTCTTATCCAATGCCCAATTACTAATTTTATTGCGGCTTTGCTCTGCAAATACTTAAGCTCAAGGAAATTAGCTAAGTACATTTACTTTAAAAAATGTATATTTTAATTTATTTTTATAGTTGAAAAAATTTTTATAAATTCTATTTAGCTCTTACTTGAGCTATGTTAGTCCGATAGTTAATAGCTATAAGAAATAGAGAATATTTCTGCCTATTAGGTGATGGAAATGAATCAGCAACTAGGCAAATGTTTTGTGAAGTTAACCTTTGGACTGAAACAATCGCTTAGTCGAGAACACAGAGAATTGAATACTGCGGCCAGCGTTGCAGTCTGCGTCCTGCTTTTGCACTCCATTGGATTATTGCAATCTTTGGAGTGGGGGGCTTTGGATCAATTTTTTCGCTTACGTCCAAATGAACCGCCAGAAAACCGGATTACGATCGTAGTGATTGATGAGGCTTATTTAAACGAAGTAGGTTCGTGGCCGATTCCAGATGCGAAGATTGCCCAGTTGTTGCAAAAATTAAATGTCCATAAACCCCGTGCGATTGGCTTAGATATTTACAGAAATTTACCAGTAGAGCCTGGTAATCAAGAACTACGTAATGTTTATCAGTCAACACCCAACTTGATTGGTATTGAACTACTAGCAAATGACAACAACAAAAACTTTAGTGTTTCGCCTCCACTGGGACTGAATCAAGATCAAGTGGGCTTCAATAACGTGCTGTACGATCTTGATGGTAAAGTACGTCGCAGTTTGTTGTATTGGCACGTTAAAAGTGAAGTACACGAAAGTTTTGCCCTGAAGTTGGCTTTATTGTATTTAAAGTCAAAGGGAATTACTCCCACTAAAGCAAAAAGTAACCCTGAGTATTTGCAATTAGGTAAGGCAGCATTTACTCGTTTTGAGGCTAATGATGGTGCTTATGTAGGAGCTGATGATAGAGGCTACCAAATTTTGAGCAATTTTCCCAAACCTAAATGTCAAAGTTCGTCTGGAGAATTTTGTAGTTTTCGCCAGGTATCGATGAGTGATGTACTAGCAGATAAAGTCAAAGCAAACTTAATCAAAGATCGGATTATACTTATTGGTTCGACTGCGCCCAGTCTCCCAGATTTTGTATTTATTCCCTACTCTAGCAGTGCAATGGGTCTAGCAGAGCCTGTACCTGGTATTCAATTGCAGGCTTATTTTATTAGTGAGTTAATCTCTGCTGCTGTTGATGGAAGACCATTACTCAAAGTCTGGCCTGACTTGGTGGAATACTTGTGGGTTTTTGTTTGGTCTTATCTGGGAGCCGCGATCGTATGGCGGATACGAAACGCAACTAGAAGTCTTCTCTGTATCCTAGTTTGTTGCTTTGTATTGACCGTGAGTGCATACCTTGCTTTCTTTTTATACGGTTGGTGGATACCACTCATTCCCTCATTGGTTTGCTTTGGTACTTCAGCTATTTGGATGACTAGCCATATTGCTCACATGCAGGAAGAGTGGAAACGTTCCAAAGAATTTTTGCATCACGTTATCAACACGATCCCCGATCCAATTTTTGTAAAAAATGAACAACATCAGTGGATTGTTTTAAATGAGGCGTATTGTCGATTTATCGGTTATCCAAATAAGTTTTTAATTGAAAAGTCAGACTATGACTTTTTTCCAAAACATGAAGCTGATGTGTTTCGACAACAAGACGATCTTGTGTTTCGGACTCAACAACCCCACGAACATGAAGAAGAATTTACAAATGCCGATGGCCAGACTCATCAAATTGCCACTAAGCGATCGCTTCACAAAGACTCAGCTGGCAATTTCTTTTTAGTTGGGGTCATCCGAGATATTACTCAGCGCAAGCTGATGGAAGAACAGCTCAAGCGTACTGCTGCTGAACTATCCCGCTCTAACAATGAATTAAAACTCAAAGAAGACCACTTACGTTATTTAGCGTATCACGACCCCCTCACTGGTTTATCTAATCGCGAATTTTTTGCCGAACAACTTTACGAGTCCTTACATTGGGCACAACACAACAACTTGTTGCTGGGACTGCTGTTTATCGATCTAGATGGCTTTAAGCAAGTCAATGATACTTTAGGACACGAGACGGGCGATCGCTTGCTAATGACCATTGCTGAAAGACTCAGCAACTCTTTACGCGTTAGTGATACAGTTTCTCGTTTGGGTGGCGATGAATTTACTGTGATTTTACGGGCAATACCTAACGTTCAAATAGCTGCTAAAGTCGCTGAAAAAATTTTAAGCAGTATTACCAAGCCAATTGTTTTGGATGGCTATACAATCCGAGTCTCTGCGAGTATTGGCATTAGTGTTTATCCATACAACAGTCAAGACAGTGAAACTTTGATGAAACAAGCTGATACAGCAATGTACCGTGCCAAGCGTCTTGGTAAAAATCGCTACGAGTTTGCTTAATTATTTAAGAGCCAAGCCTCCAGCTTTTTTCACTGTAGTTACAATTTTTACATTCAAATTATGACTTTAGACCAGAGACACGTCTAAGGCACTGTCTCGAAAAAATATAGCTTATATCTTGCGAGGTAATTTTTTCGTCAAATGCAGACCTGGTAAGGCTTTTTGGTTTGAGCGCTAAACCTCATAATTTAAGTCAAAAAATAATTAGCGATCAAAAATAATTTTCAAAATAAATTTAAAGTAATTTATTTTACATACATTTTTATACTGGTACTTATTTATTTATTACGCAAGACAAAATTTTAAAATCCTTTAATGAATATAGATATGTTGTTTTATCTTTACATATCTTTACTTATGAAATCTATAAACTATACAATTAGATAAGTATTATTTCATATTTTTTTGAACTCGCAATTTATGAAACATAGTGTTTATACTTAAAAGTATTAAGATATTATTAATATATAATGAAGTACTCAAAAAGCTGGCAGTAAATCATTGACATATCTAACTTGAGACTGATGTAAAAATCGCCTATTTGGAATACTACTTAAGTATGAAACCTATTTAATATCGGCAAATTAAGGTTAATCGACAAGGGAATACCACAATGATTTGTACAGTACTCGCAATAATTTCATAAAGTTAAAATACTTTTGTTGAAAAATCCAGTAAATATACGGTAGTAACTAAAAAATACGTTTTTAAATAAAAAAACTAGTAAATTTACCGAAATATATGAAGAGGAACTTCCGAATCGCAAAGTTTATGATATTCTGCATAGGTGCTTATTTACTGATCCCAAAAATTGCCGATTGCACAGGTATATTCAGTAGTGCAAGTGCTAATTCTTTTGGCCCTACTAGCAGTAATACCTTAATCGCCCGCAAGGTCAATTCTCAAAATTTACAAGACATATACATTCCACCAAATTATGGTGGTCCCGACAGTCATAATGGTAGCGGCACCCGCTGATAGCAATTTTGAATTTTAGATTCTGGTGAGCAACGCGATGAGTTAACTACCGTCTTGGACACCACATCTTTGTACTTAACGGCTGATTCCAAAATGTTGTACTTAGGGTTGCGAAAACCGTCAGGCTCTATAAGGTAGTCGATTCAAGACAATAGTGAAGATTTCCACCAATGAATTGTTTGTATAAGTGTGTGGACTTGCCAATTTGAGTCTGGTTGAGGATAATCTAAACGGAAGTGTCCGCCTCGGCTTTCGGTTCTAAAAGCAGCACTTTTGAGAATTAAATCAGCTACATCTATTAAATTGCGGGTTTCTGCCCAAAGTGCTAATTGCCGTTCAACATCTGGTAGGTCAAAACTAGCGGGTTCTGCTGGACGTAAAGCAAGCAAGAATTGAGTTAAAGACAAGGCAGCGAAATCTTGCTGCCAAGATTTTATAGTCGCGATCGCACTTTCTAGCCTTGATTGCTCCCGACAAATACCAGCACTTTCCCACACTAGACGCGGTAACTTCTCTCTGAGTGCTTCTAGCTGTGCTTGTTGGATATGCCACTCACTAACATCAGGACTAAATTTCCGTAACGGTAGCACTGGTATTTCTGAAAGCAGCCCAATATTTTCTAACTTAATATTAGCCATCTGGGCCCCAAACACAATACATTCCAACAGGGAATTACTGGCAAGGCGATTTGCTCCATGTACACCAGTACTAGCGGTTTCACCCACCGCATACAAACCAGAGATATTTGTGCGATTCATCAGATCCGCAACAATTCCACCCATCCAGTAATGGGCAGCTGGCGCTACAGGAATTGGTTCGTGGAAAACATCAACTCCCCAATGCTGACAAACTTTGATGATATTGGGAAAGCGCTGACGAATTTTGTCAGCGGGGATGGGGCGCATATCCAACCATACATGAGCAGTAGCCAAATCAAGGGCAGTACGTTGTAAATGGCTGAAAATTGCTCTACTGACCACATCTCTAGGTGCAAGTTCACCTGCAGGGTGGTAGTCAAAGGCAAAACGCCGCCCTTCATTATCGATAAGGTGTGCCCCTTCACCGCGTACAGCTTCGCTGATCAAGAAACGATCGGCACCAGGTTTAGTGAGAGCAGTCGGGTGAAATTGGACAAATTCTAAATCGCGGAGGATAGCCCCAGCCCTAGCTGCGATCGCTACCCCATCACCGGTACTCACTGCCGGGTTAGTGGTTTGGGCAAATACCTGACCCCCACCACCAGTTGCTAGTACCACAGCACCAGCTCTTATCCAGGTGATTTTACCTTGATAAAACAGGCTAATTCCCTGACAGCAACCAGTTTCGGTTTCAATCCACAAACTCAAAGCCAAAGCTTGCTGAATAACTTGAATATTTTGGCGACGTAATACTTGAGCGGTGAGGGTAGTAGTAACTTCCCTGCCTGTAGTGTCAGCAGCGTGGAGAACACGGCGGCGAGAATGGGCGGCTTCCAAAGTTAAAGCTAAGGCTTGACCGTGACGGTCAAAAGCTACCCCCAAGTTAACTAAGGATTGAATACAGCTAGGGGCATGTTCGGCGAGAAATTCGACAGCGGTGCGATCGCATAAACCTGCACCCGCCTGGATCGTATCTTCAATGTGCAGCCTGGGAGAATCTTCTGGGGCGATCGCTGCGGCAATACCACCTTGTGCCCAATCGCTGGCGGATAATGCAACGGTTTCTTTGGTAATCAAACCGACTCGCAAGGATTCTGGCAGACACAGAGCTGTGTATAGTCCAGCGGCACCAGCGCCGACTACTAAAACATCAAATTGGCTGGGAATATCTATCTGAGACAAGGTATATGGAGAAGTTAGGAGTTAGAAGTGAGGAGTGAGGAGTTAGAAGTGAGGAGTTTTGAATTTTTAACTCATAACTCATAACTCCTAACTCATAACTCATAACTCATATCATTTGCCACTCCCTAGAATCAGGAGTGGGCTGCTATTTGCTACATTAACTGCAATTTAGTTATCTGTAGATACCGTTGTTAAACCGATCGTCTCCCTCGATGAAGGCAGATTCTGGTTCTGTCACGGTGAAGTGATCGAAGTTAGCTTGCAGGGTTTGTTTTTGGCGATCGCTCAATCCTCCAATATTCAATACATCATCTACGCTTTGGTAGGGAGCATTTTTGATGATCAGCTTCGCAAGGGTGGGATAAAGGCCTGGATATTGTTGAAAAGCTCGGACGTTGGTATTATTCAAATCAATTTTTTTACCAAATTCCGTTGCTAGCTTCCTGTCTGCGCTATTTTGCCGCTCAATTGCCAGAACTGGGACTTGGGGAAAAGCAAAACTGTTGAAACTAGCAGCTTGGGCTATCTGAGTTGTTCCCAACCATCCCCAGCAACTAAGTAACAAGCTAAACACTGTTAATAAACGCGCCAATCCTTTCACGATTTTTCTACCTCTTTCCATCAAACAGAAATAAAAGTTTTAAGCTAACAACAGTTATTAGTCATTAGTCATTAGTCATTGGTCATTGGTCATTTGTAAAGGACAACTGACAAAGGACAAAGGACAACTGACAAAGGACAAAGGACAAAAGCTGATAGCTTAGTCAACACAGCAGTCATCAGAAACTAATATACAGCGTATTAATATCCACAATATTTACCGTTACTGGGTTTGACTATACTTTTGCCACAAATTTTCATGGTGGAAAGAGTGCCTGCATGGCTGCAATAGCCTTACATCGACGATTCTAGCAGCATTCTCTGCTTGACGAAATCTTTTCGGGGTGGCTGATTCTACCTCTAAAGCAGACACAAAACTGCACGATTTCTAAGATCGAAAACCTTGCCAAAAAAGACTTGATGCCGATCGATTTTATGTAATATTTCTTAACTAATTAATCATCTACAGCATCATTTTTGATGTGCCGTAGATTGGGCTGAGAAAAGCTTCAGTAAGAGAAGCCCACACGCTCATTGCAACATAAACATATAGTGTCTCCTACCTTCTTCACGCTGCGATCGCAGCTAACAAAAATAGGCTGTCTACCAAAATTGTGCTTAAAACTGCGCCGCCAAAGGCATACCAGTGTCTTTGATTTCGACCTAAAGCTGAAATTCCTACTGTTAATAGCACTACGGCGAGAATTATCGCCCAAGTTTGTCCCCAAGGTGCTTGTACTTGTATGAGAGCATTTTGTAAGATTTGCGGTACAACATCTGCATCTACTCTCATGATTTGCCGCCAATAAGGCATCAAATCTACTATATAAAAATATACATCCGTTAAAACTGTACCGAGTAAAGAACCTAAATAAAACCAGTTACCTACCTTGCCCCAATTCTTTGCCAGACACCAGCAAGCAAACGGTAAACCAATAAATTCCACCGGCAGATGCCATAAAGGTTCCCAACGTAACCAACCCCAGTAAATCGCTCCTGCTAACCAACTCCAGCTAAACCCCAAGAGCAAATCACCCCAGACGTAAGTTGCAGGACGTGACATTAAGGCAAAACTGAGCCACACCCAAAATCCTGTCATCGCTAAACTCAGACTTGGTAGCGATCGCACTATTGGCGCTTCTATAAATACTGGCACTGTTACCAAAAACACCGCTGCTGCAAACACTAACCATGTTTGTTGGGCAGAAGTAGATAAGGGTAAAGAGGGAGAAAGGGAAAGTGTAGATTCCAATTGTCTGATACCATTTTGCGCAGTATCAGCTAAATCCAACTCAGTATCAATAGAAGGGGTAGAAACCCTGTAGGAAGACAGTGTATTATTAATCAAAGTTTTTAATATTTGTTACTAAACTTTATCTTACTTAAGATATCACACTTTAAAATCCCCCCCAGGGGCATTTTAATTATACTAAAATTTCCACAAGCGCTGGTGCAAACCAAACAAAACATTCTGTGCTAGGCGAATCCATTCAAGTTCCACTATGTACAGAACTCCTCTGTAGTTCCTTGTAAATAAGGAACTACAAAAGAGGTGAAAAGTTAGCTGCTATAAGTCTGCTAAATATTAAAATTTGATGAATTTTTCAAATTGCGTTGACTTATTGAGGTGGGTGTAAGAACATAGTCAGCGTCTTCGATGATGTTTTCGATCGGTAAAATTGAGTTTTCTACAAGATTAGGTGCAATAGAGAGTATATAAAGCAACATCATCAGCTAAAAAATGTTCATCACGATCTCTATAACACGAAAAAGGTATTAATTGTATATGGAGTTTATTCAAGCTTTTATTTTAGGTATTGTTCAAGGGATTACAGAGTTCTTACCAATCAGCAGCACTGCACATCTGATAATTTTCACCAAGGTATTTGGTTGGAAAGAACTAGGTTCTAAAGATTTTGTTGATGCGATTCAATTTGGCAGCGTTATCGCAATTGTGGGGTATTTTTGGTCGCTGATTTCTAGTATTGTCAAAGGTGGAATCGAAGCACTAAAAGCCAAAGACTGGCAACGCGAAGAATGGAAGATTCTTGTCGGTATTGTCGTCGGAACACTGCCGGCTTTAATTTTCGGCTTCCTTTTGAAAGATATTTTACCTGAGAGTCCATTAATTATTGGCATCATGTCAATTATTATGGCACTTTTACTAGCTCTAGCAGAAAAAATTGGCACTCGTAAGCGCGGTTTTGAGTCATTGCAGATTCAGGATGGTATTTTGGTTGGATTGGGACAAACACTTGCCTTGATTCCGGGCGTTTCTCGTTCTGGTTCGACGTTGACAACTGCCTTATTTTTAGGATTAGAACGTGCTACAGCAGCAAAATTCTCATTTTTGTTAGGGTTTCCAACTCTTACAATTGCGACGCTGTACAAAAGCTTGAAAATATTCAAATTGTTTCAAGCTCACCAGTTGCCAGATAACATTGTTGCACTGTTAATTTTAGGAATTATTTCAACCTTTATTTTTTCCTACCTATCAATTGCATTTTTGATCAAATACTTAGCAACCAAAAACACTTTGATTTTTGTATGGTATAGATTAGCATTTGGTAGTGCAATCTTACTAGCGATCGCAGCAGGTTGGAAAGGATAATATTCATTAGTCATTAGTCATTAGTCATTTGTCCTTTGTCCTTTGTCCGAAGCAAATGACTAGAGCGACTGCTCGTTTGTATGTAATCAATCTAATCTCACTTCCATTCCTCTCTCCTTGTAGGAGAGAGGCTTTAAATTTTACTCCCCAACGCGACTAGGGAAGAGGCTGAGGTTAAGTCTGTATTAGACTCAACTAAGAAACGCTATAATGCCCAATACTTCGACTACGCTCAGTACAAGTGCCCAATGCCCCATTCCCCATGACTACCATTCATCCTGCTCGAATTACCAAGGTTCTTCCAGACTCAATAGCCGCAGAGATTGGTTTTGAAGTTGGAGATGCGATCGTTGCAATCAATGGTACACGTCCCCGCGATTTAATTGATTATCAGTTTTTGTGTGCTGATGAAATTTTAGAATTAGAAGTTTTAGACGCTACTGGTAAAACTCATAGCCTGGAAATCGAAAAAGATTATGACCAAGACTTGGGGCTAGAATTTGAAACTGCCCTATTTGATGGCTTAATTCAGTGTAATAACCGCTGTCCTTTTTGCTTTATCGACCAACAACCACCAGGTAAGCGCACCAGCTTGTACTTTAAAGACGACGATTATCGCTTAAGCTTTTTGTACGGCTCTTATCTTACCTTGACCAATTTGCCAGAAAGAGAATGGCAGCGAATTGAACAAATGCGCTTATCTCCGTTGTATGTTTCTGTTCATGCCACGGAGCCAGAAGTTAGAATTAGACTGCTGAAAAATCCTCGTGCGGGACAAATCTTACAACAACTCAAGTGGTTTCAAAAAAGACGGCTACAAGTTCATGCTCAAGTAGTTGTTTGTCCTGGTATAAATGATGGCGAACATTTGGAGCAAACCCTAAAAGACTTAGCATCCTTTCATACTGGTGAAGTGCCTACGGTGGCGTCGGTAGCAGTTGTGCCAGTCGGATTGACAAGGTTTCGGCCTCCAGAAGACGAACTTACACCCGTAACCAGAGAAAAAGCGAAAGAAGTGATTTCTCAAGTGCAAAAACTTTCGCAACAATTTCGCCAAAAGTTTTCCTCTAACGTCGCTTGGTTAGCTGATGAGTGGTTTTTGATTGCAGGTGAGGAATTACCGAGCGAATCTGAATATGAAGAGTATCCCCAAATTGATAATGGTGTTGGTTCAATTCAGTTGTTTATCAAGCAATTTGCAGCCGCGGCAACAGAATTACTACCGTCAAAAGTTTATCCTCAAAGAAAATTAACTTGGGTAGTAGGCAACGCAGTAGAAAACGCTTTTGAACCTATCTTGAAACGGTTAAATTCTGTTGAAGGATTAAAAGTAAATATGCGTGCTTTATGTAGTGATTATTGGGGACAGAGTATCACTGTCACGGGATTACTAACGGGTCATGATTTGCTATTGAACTTACAAGGACAAGATTTGGGAGACGGAATTTTACTACCAAATGTAATGCTCAAACATGGTGAATTAGTATTTTTAGATGATATGAGTATTGAAGAATTAGCCTGCAAACTTGAGACAAAAATTTTACCAGTAGGAGGAGTTGAAGATTTAATCAATACTTGTATTCTTTAAGCTGTTTTTGTTAGTCCTTTAGTTTTATAGTAGTTTCCAGGTGGATGAAGTACATAGCAAAATTTCACCCCCGATCCCTATTCTTGTCAAGAAAATGCTTTTGGGGTGTGGTTATCTGTTATAAAAGTTTTTTGAATCAGTATAATTTTAAACATTTCAACTCAAAGCAATTTTTTGTATCAAAATATTTGAATGTTAAATACAAAATTGATAAGCTTTAATTAAACATAAATAAATCTAAAAATATTGCTTTACATTTAATAAATTTTGATGATTGCAATCGCGACTGTTGAAATTATTATCTTATTTTATCTAAAAATTTTTAGAAAAATTCGTGATAAATTATTGTTAGTTTAACTCTGGCGATCGTCAAGAGTAATAATTAGACTTATTGCACAAATACAAAATCTGTCTTCATCCGCCAACCCGTTCTCACAATTTTGGCAAAAAGGGAGCCGAGCCAATTTCAAAGTCCCTCTCCCAAGCTTGGGAGAGAGATTTAGGGTGAGGGCTTTAAAATGCACTAGTATTACTTTTTTAACTCACAAAAATCCTGAAAAATAGATAATCAGAATAAGAGTGGCATTTTTTCTTTTAGGTTTAAGTGAAAACTCTCTGTAATTGCCCAAAAGCCTATTGGAATTGGTAAACACAAAATTTTCTAAAAATCTAGTCACC
The DNA here is from genome assembly GCF_034531215.2 of Nostoc sp. ChiSLP03a. Taxonomy (NCBI): domain Bacteria; kingdom Bacillati; phylum Cyanobacteriota; class Cyanophyceae; order Nostocales; family Nostocaceae; genus Nostoc; species Nostoc sp. ChiSLP03a. The sequence continues at coordinate 107,150 of NZ_JAVRBQ020000104.1, read as the reverse complement.
AATGGAATGAAATTTACAATGTAATAGCTAACAATTTCTATAGAATCGCCTGGGCAATTTGAGTATCCATCTTGGCATTTTTTCCTGGTTTTGATAGGCTAGATTAATGAAGGTAATTCACTAAGTACTTCTACGAAAAGCTTATAGGAATTCTATTTAATTTTTGAAAAGTAAAAGATGAGCTTACCTAATCCGAGTAAGAATCTCAGTAAACTTACTAGGATAAAGCTCAAGTCCTATATTGTGTACTAATGAATTATGACTAATAACTAAATTAATTAATAATGAAGTGAGGAGTCACTGGTGAATTATCAGGAAAACCAAAAAGATATAAGTTTAAAAATTAAAGAAGCTAAAAGATTATTTATTTTAAGTTGTGAAATTGTAGTTTTAAGTTTTTTGAGTATTTTGCCAGTAACGGCGGCGACTGAAGAACCCGTATTAAGCGTAGTGTATGGACAAGAAAATGCAAATCAATGGAGAGGAATAAGCGATCGCTTACAGACAACAGGAGTGAAATATTGTGTAATTTCCCTAAATGATGTCAAGAGTGGGGCAGATTGGGGCGATCGCCGGGTATTATTTTTGCCAAACGTCGAAACATTAACACCAACTCAAGTGATCGCTCTAGAAGACTGGATGAGTAAGGGAGGGCGTTTGATTGCTAGTGGGCCTGTAGGTAGTTTATCATCGCCAGGAGTGCGGCAATTATTGCGATCGCTCTTGGGAGGTTATTGGGGATTCAGCCTTAGTGACACAGAACAGATTCAAGCTGCAAAAACCAGGATTCCAGAATGGGCAAATCAAACTGGACTATTTGGTAAAGTGCGCGGCGGCGTTGTGATTCCTAATGATATGGGCACTGAATCTCCTGCTGTTTGGAATTCCAAAGATAGTCCGGCCGCAGTCGTGACAACTGAGCGTTCCACGTTTTTGGGCTGGCGCTGGGGAACAGATACAGCCTCCGCAGCCGAGTTGGATAATGCCTGGTTAAAAACTACTATCAATCACTATTTGACAGCACTAGCGCCATCAAATCGCACCAAAAAAATACCAGGAGGTTCCCAAAGCTGCTCTACAACTGTTGCAGCCGCGCCCTTAGTGCAGGGGAGCAGGGGAGCAGGGGAGCAGGGGAGCAGAGGGGCAGGGAGGCAGGGGGGTAGTTCATCTCCCTTATCTCCTTCATTGATTCCTCCTAAAACTGCCACTGCTCCCATACCTAGACCTTTGCCTATGGTCAAACCCCCAAGTTCTCAGGAGGCTATTGACCAATTAGAACAAGCGGTGCGTTTGGATGTTGCACCCAACTCCAACGAGCCGATTGATAACAGGCAAGCGATCGCTCTCCAGCAAGAGTTAGAAAATCTGATTGGTCGGGTGGAAAGCGCTCATTTAGCGGTGTTAGCTGATGCGGCTAATGTTGGCGAAACAATATCTGAAAGTGAGGGGAAACAGTTTTCTAGGCATTTGAACACACCCGAGTCTCCCAAAGAACAGCCAACACAATTAGCCTCAACCAAACTGGAGGCGCTAGCTATAACTAAAGATCAAGCCTTGGCACAAGCAAGGCTAATTGCTAAAAATTTACCCCAATTGATTGCTCAAAAAAACTACGCTTTGGCTCGTCAGCAATGGCTGACCGCTAAAACAACTTTGTGGCAGCAGTTTCCTGTCGATCGGAAACTAGCTCAACCAGAAATTCGTGCAGTTTGGTTAGATCGGGGAACGATTGTTCGCGCTGGTAGTAAGGCAGGACTGGCACAGATTTTTGATCGCCTCGCTCAAGCCGGGATTAATACCGTCTTTTTTGAAACTGTTAACGCTGGCTATACAATTTATCCGAGCCAAGTCGCAAAAGAGCAAAACCCATTAATTCGTGGGTGGAACCCACTGGAAGAAGCGGTGAAACTAGCCCATGAGCGAGACATGGAATTACACGCTTGGGTGTGGACTTTTGCTGCTGGCAATCAACGTCATAATGAAATTCTCAATCTTAATCCTAATTATCCAGGGCCAGTACTGGCGGCTCATCCCGATTGGGCAAACTACGATAATCTAGGCAACATGATTCCCGTTGGTCAGACCAAGCCATTCTTCGATCCAGCCAACCCCGAAGTGCGGCAATACTTGCTCAAGCTGTATGAGGAAATTGTCACTAAATATAAGGTAGATGGTCTACAACTAGACTACATTCGCTACCCTTTCCAAGATCCATCAGCAGGTCGAACTTATGGCTATGGGAAAGCTGCAAGAGCGCAATTTCAGAAACTTACTGGTGTAGATCCAGTGAATATTTCTCCTAGCCAAGTAGATTTGTGGCAAAAATGGACAAAATTTCGCACCGAGCAAGTTGATAGCTTTGTCGCCCAAGTATCACAGCAGTTGCGACAAAAGCAACCGAATTTGATTTTGTCGGTTGCAGTATTTCCTTTGCCAGAACTAGAACGGATTCAGAAAATTCAACAAAATTGGGAAACTTGGGCAAAACAGGGGGATGTAGATTTAATTGTTCCCATGACTTATGCTCTTGATACTTCTCGGTTTCAACGACTGGCCCAACCCTGGATTGCCTCTAAACAATTGGGAGCTACCTTGTTGGTGCCGGGAATTCGCTTGCTTTCTTTGCCAACAATCGGGGCATTCGATCAACTCCAGTTGGTAAGAGACTTGCCAGTTAGTGGATATGCACTATTTGCGGCAGAGAATTTTAACAACGATCTCCAAAAACTCTTTAATAGCACCCAAGGTAGAATTCAATCTACAACAAGTGAACCGATTCCTCTCCATCAGCCTTTTCAAACTGCCGCCATCCGTTACACCGCGCTACAACGGGAATGGAAATTTGTTTTCCAAAATGACCAACGACCAAGACCATCTCAGAAAATTTCAGATTTTAACAACCAGGCAGAAGTTTTACGCAGTGCTTTAAATCAGCTTGCCGCTTCCCCTTCTGCTAGTAAGTTACTCGTGGCGAAAGCCTCTCTAACTCGGTTCCAGTCTCAATTTCGGGTATTGATGAGCCAAGAAATTAAGTCGAATTCCTATCAAGTCAAAGTTTGGGAAAATCGGCTCGTAACTATAGAAAGGCTATTACGTTATGGCGAACGGCGGGTGCAATTACGTCCTTTGTGAAGAGGCAGAGGGGCAAAGAGCTGGGGAGTAGGGGAGCAGAGGAGCAGGGGAGGATAATTAATGACAAATGACAATTGCCCAACTAGCTGGATATAAGCTAGTTTGTAATTCTTAACACACTTTTTGTAGTGTTTGTATCCCAAAAATTACTAGTTGTTTAAGGTCAAAATATTGGAAAATACTTAGATAAGCAGGTTTAGATAACTATTATTTGATGATAGCTATCGTGAAAATCTATGCAAGCTTTACCTCAGCTCATCAGCCTACAAAGCTTAGAGTTAAGAATTGACTGTTTGCTCGTAATGGTTGTGTTAAAAACATCACTACTCAAGTAGATGCTATTTCGACAACGGGCTATGCTTACGCACTGATGTAGCACAGGGTAAAAATATCTTGTTTTTTCATCTTCGCAGGTAGTAGGATACTTCACCAGGCATGATATGGTACTGTTTGTAGCTTCTGAAACTAGCTTAAAAACAGCCAATACTCTTGAAGTTATGCATACCTTAGTTATGACATTGAACATGTCAGAATTTTCGGAGAAAGTCTCAGTGCTATCACGGTTGTCTTAGCATCAGTTAGAACTACTTATAGCTGTAGTAAGCAACGTAATATTCTCGGTAATATTACTCCTGAAAGCATCTATATCTGTCAAGCACTGGCGCAAAAAACAGAGAAAACTAGAGATAATGCTAGTATTGGTTCCTTGGAGGTAGAACATCAGATTTTCGTTGAGAGACAATTACTTAAGCTCCAATGGTTACTAGTACGCGCTATAGTACGTAAAGCTACGACAGGCAAATACACTCACTTCATTGAAGTTTATGAGAGAGATTTGGACTTTTACCGTAAGTCTAATAGCGTCATACAGACCAAGAAGCCCAAATATCACATAATCATGACTGAAATGTTGAATGATGTGTTGATTATTGGCCAGTTAGAAGTAGGAAAATTAGAGTATAGACCAACATACTTCAATTTAGTTGAATACAGCCGACAATCGCCAGAACAAATACAGATGAATCTGGGCTATCGGCGCTTGATTGTTTTCATCAGTCAATATAAATTTGTAACCTGCTGCATCGATGAAAAACTTTTGGCACACATCTTGATTAACTTGTTTTCAATTTATATTAAATCTTTCTCTGATGATAGCAATTTCAAGTTGAATTTACTTAGCCAATATAGACAAATTTTATTTGAAATTAAAAATTTGCAAATTTTTATTTTCCAAGAAAATATAGTAAATATTCTTAAATCATTTGATCGCGCTAGCAATGGTGCTAATATACTGGATGCTAGATTAACAATGGCAATTAAAAAATGTAAAGATATCTACAAAGTTAGAATACTTAATTATAAAGTTCATTTTTTGTAATGAGTATTACTGGAGAAAGTTGGAAAATAATAAGATATAAATATGAGGTAATTTATGCCCAAAATATTAATAATAGAAGATGAAGAAGCAGTCAGGGAAAACATTTTAGATTTGCTAGAAGCTGAGGATTTTGAAACTATTGCTGCGGCTAATGGCAGAATCGGGGTAAATTTGGCTATTTCCGAAGTTCCTGATTTAATTCTTTGTGATATGATGATGCCAGAAATTGACGGTTATGGCGTGCTAACAACATTACGTCAAGAACCATCTACGGCAACCATTCCCTTCATCTTTCTCACTGCCAAATCTGCTAAATCTGACTTCCGCCAAGGTATGGATATGGGTGCAGATGACTATATAACTAAGCCATTCACTCGAGCTGAGTTATTAAGTGCCATTATGAACAGGTTGGAAAAATACGCTACTTTAAAAAGGTATTTATCTTCTCAGACTATCATTAATAACTTGTCTCCAAAAATGCAGTTGTTAGAAATTAGCTTACACCGAGCTATAAAACAACATAATTTTCAAGAATTTGAAATTTATTATCAACCAATAGTCGATATTACATCTGGAAAAATAGTAGGTGCAGAAAGTTTATTGCGCTGGCAAAGTCCAGAGTTAGGAATGATTTATCCAACAGAATTTATTCCGTTAGCAGAGTCTACAGGTTTAATTGTTCCAATTGGGAAATGGGTATTAAAAAGGGTATGCCAACAAATTAAAAGCTGGCGTGATGCTGGAATTGATTCATTGATTGTTGCAGTAAATCTGTCAGCAATTGAATTTAATCAGCCAGATTTCATTCATAATGTAGTTAATTTTATATCCGTGAATAATATAGAACCACATGACCTAGAACTAGAACTCACTGAAAGTATGATTATGCAAGATGTCAATAGCGCGATCGCTACTATGAGCAAATTGCAATCCTTGGGTATAAAAATTGCGATCGATGATTTTGGTACGGGTTACTCTTCTTTGATTTATCTAAAAAACTTACCAATTAATACATTAAAAATAGATCGTTATTTTATCCATAATGTTGCTAATGATTCGCAAAAGTCAGCCATCGCTAAGGCCTTAATTCAGATGGCTCACAATCTCAATTTAGATGTAGTGGCTGAAGGTGTAGAGACAGAACCAGAATTAGGTTTTTTACGCCAATACAAATGTAACTCTATGCAAGGTTTTCTATTTAGTCGTCCCTTACCAGCAGCAGAATTTGAAAATTTTTTGTTCACTAATAAATGTTTGTATGTGTAAATATTGAGCATTGGTCATCGGGAATAGAATCTAGTTACTAGTGCTTTATTTTTGAATTGTTAATAGGTTGACAACTAAGAAAAATCAAACTTTTGACTGGCGACAATTATTAAGCCTCAAGTCTAGAGTAGGAACATTGTGTATAGTGTCTACCACCATGAAAGTCCCTGCGCGTTTTTTGCTGCCAGTTTTTTTAATGATTTTGGCAGCAGCCTGTAACCAGACTCGCGCTAACTCAGATAATCCCACACCTCAAAAATCCGTACCTTCAGCCCAACTGACACAGAATCCTACACAGCCGAAAAATATTGTCCGTACTGAAGTACTTTCACCTACACCCATCCGAATCAATCTAAAGAATTTACCAGCACCCTTTGCAACCGAAAGCGCCTCGAAGCGGCCTGAGGTTGTGCCTATTCCAGAAAATCCGGTGCTGCGCGTACCACCAGGCTTCAAAGTCAACGTTTTTGCTGAAGGTTTAGATGCCCCACGCTGGCTAGCTTTAACCCCCAATGGTGATGTTTTAGTGACTGAAACTGGACAAAATCGGATTCGTCTATTGCGTGACAGCAACGGCGATGGTGTCGCTGACGTTCGAGAAACCTTTGCTAGTAGTGATAACGGACTCAATAGACCCTTTGGAATGGCTTTTGCAGGTAATTCCTTTTTTCTAGGAAACACAGATGCTGTAGTGCGTTTTCCCTATACGAAAGAGCAAAACAAAATTACAGGTAAAGGGGAAAAAATTGCCGATTTGCCCGCTCAAGGTTATAACAACCATTGGACGCGCAATGTCGTTGTCTCGCCTGATCGCAATAAATTATATATTTCAGTTGGATCGGGAACCAATGTCGATGAGGAACCCCTACCACGGGCTTCGATACAGGTGATGAATTTAGATGGTTCCCAGCAGCAAACTTTCGCTTCCGGCTTGCGTAACCCTGTTGGTTTAGACTTTCATCCTGTAACTAAGGAACTTTATGCCACTGTTAACGAACGAGATGGTATTGGTGATGATTTGGTTCCAGACTATCTGACACGCGTTAAACAAGGGGCATTTTACGGCTGGCCCTATGCTTATCTAACACCAAACAACCTCGATCCGCGCCAGAAGACGGATGACAAAAGTAAACGTCCTGATTTAGTCGCCCGGACTCAAACGCCAGATGTACTGTTTCAGGCGCACTCCGCAGCATTGGGTTTGCAGTTTTATGATGGTAAAACGTTTCCCAAAAAATACCAGAACGGTGCTTTTGCTGCTTTTCGTGGTTCTTGGAATCGCGATCGCGGTACTGGTTATAAAATTGTATTTGTTCCCTTTGATGCTAAAGGGCGATCGCTTGGCTACTACGAAGACTTTCTCACAGGATTTTTGCTAAATCCTTCTGTACCAACCACTTGGGGACGGCCTGTAGGTTTACTCGTGTTGCCAGATGGCAGTTTACTATTAACAGAAGAAGCCAATAATCGGATTTATCGGATTCAGTATACGGGGGAGTGAACAATTCACACCTTCAAACATTTAAAAATTCACGGATAGAATCTGTTGTCTCAAGTAAAGTTAGAGCAGTTGTTATCAATAGAGACGTTGTGACTGCATCTCCCTACCCAGGTTTATCTCGTTTACGATAAATTACCGATCAATACTAATACTTATCTGGTTGAGAAATTAATTATGACTCCCAATGAAAATAATACTCAGTCAAATATCAACGAATTGTCTCCACATTCAGGTACACGATATTGGGGTGAGGTAGAGGTAATCGAGGAAGGAGAAACCTATAGAATTAGTCGTGTGGAAATCAAGCCCAGGCACGGAATTAAACCACAAATTCATTATCATCGCAATGAACATTGGGTTGTAGTTTCCGGTGTGGCAAAGGTGACTTGTGGCGATACAGAAATATTACTGAATCGAAACGAATCAACTTATGTCCCGGCTGCAACACTACATAAAGTAGATAATCCTGGGCATATTCCGCTAGTTATTCTGGAAATTCAAAATGGTGAATATTTAGGTGAGGATGATACTGAGCGCCCTTATGACTTAAATTTGGTCAAACCTGTAGCTGAAGGACAGTAAGGTTTGTGGGGTATAAGGGGGCAGGGGGCAGGGGAGCAGCACTTCGGCTACGCTCAGTGACCGAGGAGCAGGGGAGCAGGGGACAAAAGAAAACTCCTAACTCTAGCCTTTTCAAGGTGGTGAAATTTGGAACGAAGATTGGTTATTTCCACTTTCAGAAAGCCCAAAATCTGAGTGGAGGATTCAAGATGTTAGCGTTGAAACAACGTATGTTCATTTGTCACCTTGAAAGGGTTACTCCTAACTCCTAACTCAGCACTCAGCACTCAGCACTCAGAACTGTTTTGCCCAATCAAAACCACCCTTCTTGTTCCAGGGTTTCAATTAGCTGTAAGCCACGAGGATCGCCCACTCCTAATAGTGAGGCTTTGGCGTCTTCCCGGACTCCCAAATCTTCGTCTTCGGCAAAGGCTTGAATTAGGGCATCGATCGCTGTGGCATAAACTACATTAGAAGGCAATTCACGGCACAGTTGACCAATTGCCCAAGCACTGTTACTTCGCACTGCTGCTACGGGATCTTGGACTAAGGCTTCGATTAATGGTGGTATTGCGCCTATGACTGCTTCATAACCGACTTCTGCCATTTGTGCTAAGGCACTAGCAGCCCACAAACGCACTGCGGAAATGTCGGTTCTGAGAGCGTTTGCTAAAGGTGCTAAAGAACGGCGATCGCGACAGTTTCCTAAAGCCCAAACTACACCTTTACGTACATAGCCATTCCAATCACTGTTTAGTTGAGCAATTAACGGACTCACTGCTTCTAAACTGGGATTGCGTCCGATGCCATAAGCTGCACTTACTCGGACTAAGGGACAGGTATCTGTTAACAGGCGAATCAGATGGGGGGTAGCACGCGCATCTTCTATATCACAAAAAGCACGTGCCGCTAACATTCTTTGCTGGGGCTGGGGATTTTCCAGCAAGGCTAGCATCACTTCTGGATCGGGCTTTGCCACAACTGATTCGGCAGTTAGCGGCTCTATTTTATCTAAGGGGCTTTCTAGCTCCTCCTCAATATCGAGTAGGCTTAGATCGTCTTCGTCATACATAATTTGATTTCAATCCCGAAAAGGGATTAACACATAATCCCCCGCGCTAATAAGTTAAAGCTTTATCTTTATATTTATATATATTAGTTGGGTTCTTATACATTTTCCTTTCTTCCTCGTTGAGTTTTATCCAAACGAGAACCTCCATAACTCAGATGCAACAGTATATTATCGCTATCCTTGAGTTTATTTTTCTGCACTCAGGAATTTTACCATCCATAGGGATTGGGTTTGATAGCCTAACTGATTATAAAGATTCAATGCGGGTTTGTTTGATTGAAATACTTGCAGTCCAATCTGGCGATCGCCTCTTTGAATAGCCCAATTTTCCACATATTCCATTAAAGCTGTACCAATACCCCGCCGCCGATGTTCTGGTACAACGTAGAGGATAAAGATGTGAGCATGACGGTTCCCATGTACTTGATCTATAGCATTGCCCACCCAGAGGCAAGCTATGGGGGAATTGGGCATTGGGAATTGGGCATTGGGAATGGGGTATTGGGCATTGCTTATTTTTCTTGTCTCCCTCATGTCCCCCTGCTCCTCCTGCTCCCCCTGCTCCCTGCTCCCTGCTCCCCACTCCCCCTCCTCTCCTACCCACCACAAGGGCGTATCGCTAGAAAAGTATTGCTTAACTGTTTGCTCTAAGTGGGAAAAATCCTCGTTGGGAAAGAGATCCTGGTAAGTTCGCTGCATGAATTTGAGCAGCAGCGATCGCTCCAAAAGGGAGCCACGGCGAATAATATATCCAGGTAATAGTTGCTCAGACACTACTGATATTTACTGATATTTATTGACTTAGCTAGCTCGCGTTATGTGCTGCTGGAGGTAAATCAGTTGGAGTAGGTTGAGAACTTACTCCCACCTCTTCAATTGGTGCGGGTGCTGCCATATCGGACGGTAAAAAGATCCGGGCGCTGACTGCCACTAGAGCAAAAACAAATACCAGTACTACAAGCAGTGGGGCGATGTATTGACGAAAAATAGCCATATTTTAATTGCAAGAAGCTAGGAACTTTTATGAGAACCTAGCTAAAGATTTGTGAAGTATTCTTGATTTATTTTAGCAATTTTCTGTGCATAGGAATTGGGAATGGGGCATTAGGCATTGGGCATTGGGCATTAGGCATTTGTCATTTGTCATTGGTCATTTGTCATTGGTCATTGGTCATTTGTCATTGGTCATTTGTCATTGGTCATTGGGCATTGGTAACTCTTCCCCATTCCCTATTCCCCAGCTCCTCTGCTCCCCTGCTCCCCTGCTCCCCCTGCTCCTCTACTCCCTCTGGCGATCGCTTTCCAAGTCATCAAGTACTCTTTCGCAATACCAGTTCTCCGGCATCCCAGGATAAGTTTCCTTTGCCTGTGCAATTAACCGTTCGGCTGCGGCAGTGTCACCAGATAATTTAGCGATTAGCCTGTTTTTGAGATAGCTATCAGATAAACCCTCCTCAACCTGGGTTGGTATCCCTTGATTTATGGTTGATGGAGTTGATGGTCGGGATTGTTCTCTCCGCAATTGCCAAAATAAAACGTAATAAAGTGTACCAAAAATTAAAATTAGGCTGAGTGTTCCAAAAAAAGTTAGGAGGTTAAATGCTAGAAATCCCAGAACTAACTGCGAGAGAACATAGCCAAGTAATAAACCAGTCAGTAAGAGAATAAATGTGCCGACAGCAATAACTACTTGATTCCCCATATATCCTCTTCTTCGTCGTCAAGTCCTGGTCTGGATAATACTACCACTGGCTTTGGATTCCAAGGGGCAAAGAATGGCAATAATAATAATCCTGGCAAAGCAGCTATTGCTGTCAATAGAAAAAATGTAGACCAGCCTGCGGTTTGTGCCCATGTACCTGCTGGAGCCGTAAGAATATCTCTACTAAAAGCCTGCAAACTCGAAAGTAAGGCGTACTGTGTAGCTGAAAAGCTTTGGTTACAAAGACTCATCAAAAATGCTACAAAAGCAGCAGTTTCTAAACCAGCACAAAATTGTTCTATATTAACGGCAGCTAACATTAGATAAAAGTTTTTACCTACTACTGCTAACGCAAAGAAAGCTAAGTTGCCGACAGCTTGCAAGATGGCGAATATCCACAGCGAACGATTAACACCAATTTTGGTCATTATTGCTCCTGCTGCCAAGGTGCCAACAATGGTAGCGAAAATTCCCAGCGCCCCAGGAAATGCAATGTCGGTTTGAGTGAAATGTAAGCCTTTATCTAACAAAAATGGGGTGGATACATTCTTTAGTAAAGAATCCCCTAACTTGTATATCACAATGAATACCAGGATTAAAAGTGCTTGTAGCCAGCCATGACGCTGGAAAAATTCAATGAACGGTAATTTAACGGCGGCGGATAAAGTCTGAGGCGGGCGATCGCGTAGGACTGGTTCTGGTGCAAAAATAGAAGTTATTAGTCCTACGAGCATCAACAGCGACATCAATAAGTAAACAGCTTGCCAAGGCATCCTATCTGCCAAAAATAGGGTGACATAACCGGTTACTAGAATGGCAATACGATAACCCAATAAATAAATAGATGCTCCAGCACCTCTTTCTTCTACTTCCACGACATCAGTGCGGTAAGCATCAACTAAAATGTCTTGGCTGGCGCTAAAAAAGGCAACGGCTACAGCAGCAATTATTAAAGGTTGTAGCCCTTGGGATGGGTGTTGTAGTGCCATTACAGCTATACCTAACAGTAATGCTACTTGTGTAATTACCAGCCAACCTCTACGTCGCCCCAAAAAAGGCGGTACAAATCTATCTAGTAGAGGCGACCAGAGAAATTTTAAAGAATAGGGCAGCTTTACTAAACTAAAAGCGGCGATCGCTGCCAAGCTAATCCCTTCTTTGGTCAACCAGGCTTGTAATGTCTGACTGGTTAAATATAACGGCAACCCTGATGAGAAGCCAAGAAATAACAAAGCTCCCATCTTCTGGCTGCTAAAAATTCGTAGCAGCGATTTATTTACTTGCACAATCTTGAAGATTCCTTTTTATTTAATTGAATTGCAGTTATCTTGCCATAGCTGCTGTCTAATTTCGTGTAAACACACAAACCTGCTAAGATTTTCTTTATTTAAGATACATATCAGCAATGCTTTAACATTGTGATTATTCCTTAATTTTCCTTAATCGAATAAACCTGATGCCCTTTGATTTCCACTCTGTGGGCAGCAAGGCATTTTTCCCAACCTTCACGAGTGCCGATATGGCTTTTACCCTTGAGCAATCCTAATTTCTCTTCTTGTTGGGTGAGTTTAGCAAATTCTTCGTAGCGTGGGTAGTCGCTGGTAACAAATGTTTCCTTTCGGTGTAAAATCGGCGGATTTGCTCTAGTTTCGTAGTCTCGGTGAGTTATGAAGAGGGTTTTTAAATCAATACCTATGCTGGCTTTTAATGCTGGATGGGGATCGGTGTCGAAATCAGGGTAAGACAGATAGGATATTTGCGGCTTATCAGTGTGATATTTGATTAATGTCGCTCCATCTACACGTCCAATAGTGCGGCTAGCGCAACCTTCACAAATTCGTAGTACGGGGTCAAGTGCTGCTAGTGCGGAAACATGGACATAAAGCGCACCGCGCGTATGTTTACCAATTTTGCTTTTTTCGCAAGCAGTTTGAATTACTCCAGCTTTACCCAAGCTGAAAAGTTTTTGGTCGGCTACAAGGCACGCTTCCTCGTAGCTACTAAAAAAGGCTTTGATATCGTGACGCATTTCTGGAGCTAGTTTTTGCCATGCGGGACGTTTATCAAAGTGAGTCAGGGCGAGATAAACTTGGATATCCAGAGAACGACGATAAGCGATCGCATCCCATTCAGCCTCATCAGTAGCTTGTAAAATTACACCGAATGCACGGCGGAAGTTACCAAATTCGCTCAGTAATTCCTGTTCATTTTCCAATTCGCCTTTTACAGGTAGTCTACCGCGCTTGGTAAAAAAAGCCATTAATGGTTGCAGCTGTTCTTCATAGTCTTCAAACCGTTTTGTGGGGATGCGGACTCGCGGTGTAGAGGTGGTAGAAAAGAAGCGGATAGCTTTGTAACTTTCTTTTTCCGCCTCATCTCGAAAAACAAAGTAAACGCCTAGTGCGATCGGTACTGCATCTACATTTAAGACTTCATCAATATAAGTTTTGAGTTCTTGTTGTTCGTAATATTTCTGAAAAGTATTGCGGCGCGTCACAATGCCATCATTGTAAGCAAGTTGGGTTTTGCTGGGAGCATTAATCAGTATTTGAGCCGCGACAATTAAAACTTTCCCGGTGAGTTCCCAAGCTTGGATTAGGCTTTGACGGCGTTCCTCTGCGTCTTCAATGACGTTGAGGACATAACCCAAGTTCACCACATCGGCGGGGTTACGTGGGACATTGGGATAGTAATAAGGGTCCCAGCCTGTGCTGGTGTAGCCTAAGTTTTTAACTCGCTGAACATCACCACCATAGCCGCAACCGTAGTCAAAAAAAGTAGTGTCTGGATTCACGATTGCCCATTCTATTGCCAATCGCACGGGGCGAGATATGTCAGTGCGAGCGATCGCGGCTCTATGACGCTCGATTTCTAGCGCTTCAGGCATAATATTATTTGTCAGTTAACAGTGAACAGTTAACAGTCAACTAATATCCTTTCAATTTTTAACCGCTAGTTCAATTAAATCTTCAATTTTCTTGATATTTGGATCGCCTGCTAAGTAGCCAATACCGCGATGCAAATGTAAGCGGAATTGGGTGGCGAGGGTTTCTTTATCGGTGGAATAACCATCATTATGACAGCGTTGCTTGAGGGCGAGGAGGAGTATATCGGACATTTCGCCGCCAAAGACGCGCCAAGTCATTTCAACGTTGCTATCCTGGGGAATTGGGACGGGGGAGGGTGTAGTTGCTTCTGCGAGAGAACGACAAAACGCCCAACGGCATAAGATATTCCATTGGTCGATTTTGGTACTGCGTCTGAGTTTGGTAAGTTGGTCTTTAGCTGTTTGGGAGAGTTTTATTCTTTCGATTGGGGATTCCATAATCTTCCTAAAAATTAAAGTATTTTTCGTTCATAAACCCAAACAGTAGCGAACCGCAGTTTCAACTTCAAGCATCTTGGAGTCAGAAAGTTTGCCAGATGGATCAGTAGGAAAGCGATTTGAATCAAAAGAACGAATTTGAAAACATAAGAACACTGTTTCTATAAGCAATTCGCTGTCGTCTGGAGAGACTCGTATATTAGTTGGATAATCACGCTTAATATTTGTTCCTTTCGTGCCGACAATTACAGTCACAACCAAAGGTAATTAATTGATAGCGTCTATAGATAAAACTAAAACTGGTCTTGTTCCTGCCTGTTCTCGACCCAGCACTGGATTAAGATTGACAAAATAAATTTGTCCTCTCTCGATGCTCACAGCTTTTCTAAACCATCCATTTCTGTAATACTAAATTCATTGTTAATACTATTAATTTCTGTTTGTATATCTAAATCAGTAGCCATTGCAACTAGTTGTTCATTCATATATTTAACATTAGTGAATTATTTACTATTTGCTTTCTTTCTTGGACTTGCTTTGTGATACGTTCTAATAGCCATTCTAATTCTTCTAATGACAAAACACGTAGGTCGTTCTCTATTTTTAGTACATGGGGTGAGTTCATAATTGTTTATCTACTTTCCAAAGGTCGTGATATATATTGTAAATATCTTTTTTAGACGATATCTACTACCAAAAATATTGATTTTCTAGTACTGTTGTTTGGCGGGTGGACGAGTCGTATTTGAGGAGATATTCACGGGCGATCGCTTCATTTTCTCGCAGTGTTTCTACTTCTTTTTTGCCAATCTCAGTATCCGTAGAAAGCAAAATTACTTGATGGCTAGCAGATGGAAAGTAACGTTCAACTAAGTTACTGCGGTGAGAAGAGTCTAGTCTACCTAGCGGTGTATCGATTGCTACTGGTAGGCGGTGTCCAGAGACTTTTGCTAAACCCCAGAGGAATGCGATCGCAAGTAGTTGTTTTTCGCCAGCAGAGAGGCGATGTTTAGGGACAGGTTTACCATTTAAATCGTAAAGCAAAAGGCTGAAAGTCTTAGTATCAATGGTAATACGATGCACTAAGTCTGATTTATGCAGCAGATAAAGAAAGCAATTTTTCACTTCCTCCTCTAATTTATTGAGTTTTCGCAGCGTTAATTTTTCCCGAAAAGTCTTGAGTGTTTCTTGAACTTTTGCTGCTGAAGTAATAATATGTTCGCTATTTTTATGTTTAATATTTTCGACAGTATAATCACTTAATTCTTTTTTTGACTTGGCAATAATAGTTTCTAATTCAGCTAAACGACGGCGGATTGTTTCGTAATTAGCTTTAGCTTCAACAACTTGATTTTGTGCCGTTTCTAGTGCTTGACGCAGCTTTGTATAATCTTCTGGCGCTGCTGCTGTTTGCACTTGTCTTTCTAGAGTATGAATTTCTTCTTCTTTATTTTTGAGGATAGCTAATTTTTCCTTTGCAGAAAGTTTAGAATTTTGTAAGTGATAGATTAGATTATCTAGCTGACTTAAAGTTTCATCATCAGCTAATAGCCAAGGTGCTTCTATCTGCATAGTCTTGGCATATAAATTATCGACATCTTGGACTAGAAATGATTGAATTTTGTCAACTTGAATCGGAGAAATTTCTACTTGAGTTAGCCAAGTGAGTAAACGCTGATCTCGTTCAATTAACAAATCTTTAGAAACTTGTACCTGTTGATGGCGAAATTCCTTTTCTCCCTGTGTTTGCACCTGATTAAGCAAGTTGGAAATTAATGCTAAAGGTAAAACATCAGCCGCCAATTGACACATTGACTGACGTACTTGTTCAATTTCCGCAGTTTTTGTATTCTGTTGTAGTTCTAGTTGATTGCGTTCTGCAGCAATCTTTCCACCTTCAGAAATGAATTTATCAAAGGCTTCTTGCTGCTTTTGTTCTAACTCACCTACCTGATTTTTGAGAGTTTCTAGTTTCTCTGTTGTTGTTTGATAATCTTCTTGCTGTTGGGTTAACCTAGTTTCAATTTCTTCTAGGTTGGCTAAATCTTTACTATTACCAACTTCTTTAAGTTTACGATTAACTAAGATATCTAAATCAACTGCTAAACGATCTGCTAACTCTAAACCTAAAAGTCCACGGATTGCGTCTACTACAACTGGTGGTGGTGTTTCTTGTTCTGCGAGTTCTTTAACTTGTTCACCATCAAAGAGAAACAAGTTAGAAATGCCTAATGGCAGAAGATTTTCAATATATTCATCCCAAATATTAACTAAAGCATCAGGCCATGTATCACTGTCACCTAAAATACCTAACGTATCTTTACCGTCTTTAGGATTTTTTGTCCAACTACGCACAACACGGTATTTTATTGGCTTATCATTTTCAATATGTTCAAAAAGTAATTCAATCCGGGTGTCTGCAACTGGGTCTATTTTATTGTTAACACATTGATTTAGAAAATCGCTATAACTTAAATTACCACGGGTAGAACATTGGGCGCGGGGGCCGTAAAGGGCGAGACGAATGGCATCCATGAGGGTAGTTTTTCCGCCGCCATTCATTCCACCTAAGAGGATAATTGGGTGTGAGGTTTCCTGATCAATTTTTGGGTTAAGATTGATTACTTGTTTTCCACTATAGGGGCCAAAGTTTTGTAATACGAGTTCAAGAAATATCATTAGTTTTTAAGATTAACATAAGTTCGACAGCGATCGCAGAAGCAGAAACTTTGTGATAAAAGGAATCAGATAAAATTAATTAGATGGTTTTGTCTGGCGGATTGATAAAAAATATTGTCTATGAAATATAGATAATACCATCACTAACTGTTAAGAAATGCGATCGTATCTGTCTCGGTGTTGGTAAGCGTGGCTAGATTTGCACACCTCCAGCTTGAAAAATCTGTTCGGCGGTTAAATTCAATTCTGGGAAAGTAGGGGAGACAATATGGGTATCGCCTCTAAATTGAGTAACTTGGTACTCACCATCAACTAATTCATAAATGGATATAGTAGGCAGTTTAGGATTGCCAATAAACTTCCTAGCGCCATAAGCTGCGTAATCTATAATCCAATATTCGGGAATACCTATAGCTTCATAGTCAGCTAATTTTTTGTAGTAATCATCTCGCCAATTGCTACTGACAACTTCAATAACCAATGGAATAGATGTAGCTTGAGATACAGTTGATTCTTTTTTCCATAAAGGCTCATTCACTAAATTTGACCGATTGATTATTAAAATGTCTGGTGAATAAGCTGATTCACCTTCAAATGGCTTGACTAATACAGTTTTTGGAATGAAGTAAGGAAGTTTTTGTCGCCCAATTTCGATAGATATATTTAGCGCCAAAAAACCAACAACATCCTCATGATCTCCAACTGGTTGAGCCATTTCAACAATCACGCCATCATGTAATTCGTATCTTCCACCTTCAGGTCGCCAAGCTGCAAAATCTTCAAAAGTTACTAATTTGTGTATGGCTTGAATCATAGAACCTCGCTTGTTTTAAGATAAGCAAACTTTTTTAAACGTTCTTTAAGTAGTTTGCTTGACTCTCGTCTTTTATTATTCTATTCTTATGAATTTTCCTTTTTAAATTTCATACTTGCCCAAGTTACCTCTTCATCACTTTTACTATTACCTTCATCTACTTCATTAATTGCTGTAACATCGCCTAAAGTCATCTGCTTGACTTTTGCAACATCACCTTGACTAACTGCTTCGCTTAATTCGCGCTTCAAACGAGCATTTTTAATCGCATCTTCTGGAGAACGTGAACTCGTATTAAAGCATTTTTCTAAAGTATCGTATATTCCCACGCGACGAGTCTTTTTGCGATACTGGCGTTCTGTATCTAACAATTTCGCCATGAGTTCCAAGTGCATCGCGTCACCTTCACAGATTTCTTCTAATACTATCCATTCATCACGACCTAGTAAGCTATAGTCAGCACCAGGACGGGGATCTTGAAATTCTTCACCAGTCACTTCTTGATAAATCCGGGGTAAGCTATCATCAAATTCGTGTTTTTCTTCTAGCCAAATGCGGCGAATTTCACTCATTTCTTCTAGAGTAATTAGGGTGATGTCGCGCATATTTTCTGGCGCTGTACGACGAGTTTTTGTTTGCGCTTCTAATAATCGTCTGAGCCAATGTTCCCGCCAATATTTTGTATAAGGGCCAGGTATTGGTTCAACAGATATTTCCCCATTTTTATTACGCTCAAAAAGTTGGACTTCACCCCAAATTCTTCTAAAATCTCTTCTGTCTCGGTCATCTTTAATATCTAGTTCGTTACGGATATCTAATAATGGCTGCATCCATTCTTTCTCTTCATCATTTTGGATCATTGCCTCCATTGATTTATCCTTATTGACTAGTGTGCAAACCCAGCAGCCAAATCGGGAATCACCACAGCTAGGAGTAGAAGTATCAACAACTAGTGGACATTCATTATCGGCTGTTGCACCTCGATACATAGTGAATAATTCTTTATTGCTTTGTCCCCAAGGATTATTCCACTGATTCAAATATATCCAGACATCGTTATTACTCCAATCTTCAATAGGGGTATAGATTAAGGAGTTGGGTAAGCTGGCATTAGGACTCAGGCGATCGCGTACTCGATCAACTTGATGCTTTTTCATTGTGGCAGCACGTTTGGCGCTTTCTGCTTTGCGAGTACCCAATACAAGAATTGTTTCACCGTTAGCTCTAACTATTTCACGGATGAATTGATTAGCAGGATTAATTTTTAAGCGTGGTGTACACCAACGAAACTGGTTACGGGGTGCTGGATATCCCTTACCAATAAGATTTACCCAAAATGTGTCTTCAATTACTGGTTGTAGTAGATGTGGATCAATTGGCATCCCGTGTTTTTTAGCAGCTACCTTGAGATTGTGCATGGATTTGCGAACCCAAGCAGACACTACAGGGTTTTCCACCAGAGTATCGGTTGTAATTACATAGACTGTTTTAGTTCTTTTCTCTGGAGGAAGAGCAGCGATCGCATTCCATACAAGCTGCAATACTGTGCTAGAATCCTTTCCCCAAGACACGCCTAAAACCCAAGGAATCTCATCTAAACAATACAATTCTTGAATTTCAATGGTGAGAGCTTGGATGTAGTCCACTAACTCTGCTACAGTACGTGTTTGCTGACCTTTATTTTCTGCTTGTTGTGCTGTAGTCATTTCTCCTTATCTCTGGAAACACTGGCTTAATATCCGGGTGAATAGAATTCGCGTTTACATACACAAAACCCGCCGAACTGGACTTAAGAAAAGTTTTTAAAAACTTTACTACTAATTTCAAAATTTTTGGATAATTAAACGACATAATCCTATTCTGTTTTTAAAATTTAACATGAAAGATAGTGCATCTGACCCCACTGCTGACATCGCTAGAGAATACCTGGAACGAGAAAACAAGGAAAAACAGGTACTAGCTTTACTCCTAGAGAAGTTTTTAGGGAGAAAAGATCAGATTCTCGTTCAAAAAACCGAGATGGGTGGTACTGAAGCTTATGTTAGCTCTGTTACACTGGAATGGTTTGCAGGTCGGGTTCACTTCGCCTCTGGCTTACCTCTGTTTCAAAAAAAGTATAATCCTGAAACTGATAATGTCGAGATTGACGCGGATAGTATTGATGAAATTCAACAGCGTCCGCTTGATTGGTCACGTCAAGCGCCACTAGTGCAGTATTTAGCAGCTCGACACAACCATAAGTTTCCGCCAGTGCTAGTAGTAATTAATCAACCGTGGGTGGATAATCCCAAAGCTGCTGAGTGGGATAGCGAAGGACGCGCCACAAAGTCTACTACTGATTTTATCCCCTTAGATAAAGACGCTAAAGTAGGTCTGCTAAATATTTCTGAGGATGATGTAACCATTTATGCACTGGATGGTCAACACCGATTAATGGGTGTACAGGGATTGATGGAGTTAATCAAAACTCGTAAACTCCAGCGCTATAAAAAAGATAAAGGTGCTGATGACAATTTTATTACAGTCAATGATTTGATAGAAAAGTACCAAGTAGACCTTGCTTACTTGCAAAATTTACCCAAGGAAAAAATTGGTATTGAGTTCATCTGTGCGGTAGCGACTGGGGAAACTCGCACCCAGGCGAGGCGCAGAGTAAGATCGATTTTTGTTCATGTCAACCTGATGGCTGCACCGTTGACTAAAGGTCAGCTAACACAGTTGAATGAAGATGATGGTTTTGCGATCGTTGCTAGAAAAATTGCAGTTACACATCCACTATTAGAACAACGACAAGAGCGCAATCCTCGTGTTAATTGGAATAGTGCAACAGTGGCTTCCAATTCTACAGTTTTGACGACTTTGCAAGCTTTGCAAGATATGTCTGAGCGATATTTAGTTCATAAGTTTCCTCACTGGAAACCCTTGGAGAAAGGTCTAATTCCCATGCGTCCAGAGGATGAAGAACTTGAGCAGGGGATAGAGGAATTTAGCAAGCTATTTGATAATTTGGCTAGTCTTTCCAGTTATAAGATTTTAGAACACGAGGATACACCAGCTTTGCGGCGCTTTAGCTTTGAGAAGAATGGAGGTGAAGGAAATATGCTTTTCCGTCCGGTTGCTCAAGTCGCATTGGCGCAAGCTTTGGGAATTTTGGTATTTAAAAAAGGTTTTTCCCTAGCAGATATTTTTAAGAAGTTGCGGAAGTTTGACCAACAAGGGGGCTTTAGTGGTATGGAATATTTCCAATCTCTTTGGTATGCGGTTTTGTATGACCCAAATAAAAAGCGGGTGCAGGTTGCCGGACGAGATTTAGCGGCGAAGTTATTGGTTTACATCCTGGGTGGAATTCAGGAACAGATGGAACGTGCTGAACTTCGTAAAGCTTTGGCGGATGCTAGGACTGTTGAAAATAAAACTATAGGTTTTGATGGCGAGTTTGTTGAACCGAAAGCAGTAGGACTTCCACATATTCTGAACTAGCCAAGTTAAGTATGAATTTTTCGGTGTGGTTTTTACCGATGCTACAGCCTATAAGGGTTGCATATCATGTTTGCTAACATCTACTACTAATTTATATTAGGTATTGATATGGTTCAACCAATTGAGGATGCTAATAATAACATTTCTCCTCAGATCAAAGCTCAGTTTAGCTCCTTTATTGAGCCATTTTTCTCACAATATCATCGCGATCGCTGCTATCCAGGACTTATTTTTAGGCAAGGAAAGCGCACTATGCTACAAATTAATGTACCTGCAAGTGACTTTTCTGGTCTTCTCCAAGCCAAACATCCACCGGAAATGATCCTGATTCTGGTAAAAACCGCCCAGAGGTTAAAGGTCATGCTGATGAAATTAAAAAATATATTGTTGACCGTTCCCGGAAAGAAAAACCCTGGATTGTAGGAACTTTGACTGCTAATGTCGCTCCAAAGGACATAACAATTCTTGAACTTGGTAGGGGTATTTGTTTAGTTGTTATTCGTCGTGGAGTCAAATTAGATATAACTGATGGGCAACATCGTAAACGTGCCATTCACGAATTGATAGAAAGTACTGAAAGCCACTTAATTAGTGATGATGATTTTGCAATTACTCTAGTTTTAGAGGGTGACTTTCACCAGTGTCAGGCAGATTTCAGAGACATGGCTCAAACCAAACAACTAGATAAATCATTGTTATTATCATTTGGTGAGTTCTCTGGTCGAGTTGGCATTACTAAAGAATTAATAAAACGAGTACCAATGTTTCAGGGTAAGACAGAGAAGATTAAATCAAGTCCTGCAACTAAACAAAAACTGATTTACACAACTAATTTTATAGCTAGGTTTGTAAGTTGCGTTTTTACTAACGATCCAAGTAATCAGCTTCGAGATTATGATGTTTATCAAGCATCTGATGCTTTGGTTATTTGTCTTAATAAGTTTTTCTCAGAATGCAGTAACACTGAGTATATTGCTGATACAACTGTTGAAGAAATAACAGAAGATGAAGTCGCTGCATTTAAAGAAGACTGTATTCTAGGTATAAGCGTTGGGCTGGAAGTTTTAGGGCGTTTATTGCACTATATATATGATCCAGAAAACAATTATTTTAATGAAGAAAAAGTTTCACAACTAGCACAGCTAGATTGGTCAAGAGAAAATCAACTTTGGAAGGATAATGTAGTTAGAATAAATGCCCAACCTAAAAATCCAGACAAGCCTTATAAAATATCTGCTACTGTTAGTGCAGTAACAGATGCAGTCAAAACAGTAAAAATTACACTGGGGTGGATGTAACGCTTTTGATTTTAAGCATTGCTTTAAGACTAAGATAGGAATTTGGTTAGATCAAATTCCTCATCTTTTTGTTCTGTATTAGTTCTCTCATAACTGAGAAATAAGAAAAGTCGCTCTGAATAGTCTACTGCGCCATGCAGTTCATTTTGTATAATTTCTAAACCACCATTAGCATACTCTTCAAAAATGTGAATACGTTGCTCATCAGCAACATTATCATCGTCTAGAATCTTAATATTTTCTGTTTCGGTAATAGCTAACAAATTAATCAACAGAGTGAAGCTGCTAGTAAAATAATCTTGTCGCAGTGGGGATAAATCTTTAGAAATTACGTCTAAAGGAACGCGCTTTTTATATTTAACGCCTAAAGCTGCTGCAAACACCATTACTTCTACATAAGTTTGAAAAGGTCCAGTTGTGTCTTTTGATGCTACTAGAGATTTCACTAATTCAGCCTTATCTTTAGCAACCCTGATTCTATTTGCAGCCATGATATTAATATTTACATTGTTGCGATCTTAACCGATAGCGAAAAGCGATCGCTACGTTTACGCACTTGCCAAGGTATTATTTTATAATAGTATGTGGGCGATCGCTAAACAAACAAATTATCTACTAACATAGTCCATCTTCCCTCTCTTCCCTCTGCGTCTTCTGCACCTTTTTTGCGAAGCTGGTTCGTAAAATACACAATCACACAGTCTACTCAAATAGGAAATTGAACGTTCTCATACACCAAAGATATTGGAAAGTGGAAATCAATGCTGGTTAAATAAACCTCATCCCCTGCTTCATAAGGGTGTAACTCCCAGAGTCCTCTATCATTTAACCGGAAGCAATCTAAACCAATTTTTTCAGCATCAATAAGGACGTATTCTTGCAAAGTCTGAATACGACGATACCACGTAAATTTTGTACCTCTATCGTAAGCTTCCGTACTTGGGGACAGAACTTCAACAATTAAACAAGGATATTGGAGAAATTGAATAGCTTGTTTGTCCCGTTCATCGCAACTCACCACAACATCGGGATAATGAAAAGGCCCGTTTTCAGATACACCTACTTTCCCATCCGCCATATTCACACGACAACCACTTCCTCTCAGGTGACTTTTTAACGCTGAAGCTAAGTTTAAAGCAATATCATTATGGGGAAGAGTACCCCCAGTCATGGCGAAAACTTCACCATCAATATATTCGTATTTAATTTCTTGATCTTGTTCCCATTCCAGATATTCCTGGGGAGACATATAATTTCTGTCTGGACTTGCCACCATCACCTCATTCCTCCTTTTTCTCAACTGTAACTAAAAAACCTCCGCGCCTCTGCGTGAGTAATTACCCATCTCGTTCAACTGCGATAATTTCCGTATATTCAAACTCATTTGGACTTTGTTTTACCAAAGGATATCTTTCCCCACCCAACTCAATATAATCTTGTTCGCAATCTGGCTTAGAAGAATAATACGTAAGCACATATTCTCTCCCAATTCTATTTGTCATTTCTGCTTCTACTTCACCCCGCCACTGAGTTTTAGTTACTAAAACTATCAACTGATTCGCTAATTGGGGAATTGTCTTCGCAATGTGTCGCCGCGAATTCTCATCCAAACTACCGAAGGGTGAATCCATAACAATTGGGAAAGTGCTACTATCGGGAATCATCATCATTTTTCGCTTCTCACTCCATTCCCTTACTTTGTCAATAATGCTAGCAATAAAAGATAAACTGAGAATTTGATTCTCCCCGGTAGATGCTGCAACTGGTGCTTCCACACCTGTAGTATTTTCTACTAATGTCAGTTCATATTTTTCACTAATTTTAGGAATGTATGGAGTTACAGAAATTTCCGTGAATATCTCTTGTACTCGCTTTTCTAGTTGCAGGCGAAATTGTTGCTCTTGACGATTTCTAACTTCCGTTAACCGTTCAATTGCATCTTGAGCGGCGTTAATTCGTCGTTGTGCTAAAGTTTGCTTGTCTTCATTCAGCTTTTGCTTGGCAATTTGTTTATTTAAACCTTCAATTTCAGTTGTGAGTTGAGCAATTTGCTGCTGATTTGCACCTTGCTCTCGATTTAATTCATCAATTTTACTTTCAATTTCATCTAAACGTTTTTGCAAACTGCTAATTTCTTCATTAGCATCTTTTCGCAACCGTTCTTGAATATTATCTAAGTCGCCTTCAATTTGAGATATGCTTTGCCTTAACTGATTAATCCTATTTTGTTCTCTATCAACTTCTTCCCAAAAACCTATTGCTTGCTTATCAATTTCATCTACTTGAGCGCTCATGCGAATTGCAGTTTCTTCCACCGCCGAGGAGCCGGCTTTATTTAACCAAATACTCACATGAGTATGAGAATGATTACCCTCGTGTAATTCTGCACCACAAATACAGCGTTGAGAATTGAGTAAATCACTGACAAATTCCCGCGAAATTCCTGATGTTAACTCACCTCGCTGCTTCAAATCGTTGATAATCTCTCGAAACTGGGATGTAGTTTCTGAGAGTAAAACTGTATAACCCCGCGCAGAGATAACTTTTTTCAGTGCTTCTTTGGTTTTTTTATATTCTTCTTGATTTGCTACTTTCTGCGATTCTAAATTCTGCCATCTTTCTTGCAATTCCTTAGCAGCGCTCAGTTCTCGCAAACGGTTACTTGTCTCTTTTTTAAAAGTTTGTTGATATTCTAACTCTTCTTTAATTTCAATTTGCCGTTTGGTAATGCGTTCGCGTTCGCGTTCTATTTTTTCTTGTTGTCGTAACAGTTGTTTAGTTTGGGAATCACCAATCGCTTTTAACTCATTTTCTAAAGATTTTTTAGCATCTCCCAAATGTCTGATTGAACGGTTGATTACTTCTACACCCAAGAAGATTTTTGTAGCTTCAGCAATTTCAGCTTTTTTATCAGAACGGACTATTTCTTCAATTCGTTCGCCGTCAAAGAAAAAATATTGATGTAAAGTAGCGGGTAAAATTTGATTAATTATATCGTCTGGTTGCTGAGTTGGTATATTCCATTTGCCATCATCTGCACCAACCCACATGGTTAATTGAGTTTTGCCAGCGTCAAAATCACCTTCGTTTTTGTAACCCCGACAGGCGCGTTTAACTCGATAGCGTTTACCTTCATGTTCCCAGCCAATTTCTACCCAACATTCTACAACTTGACCTTTTTGAGCTTCTGCGATCACACGCTTATTTACTAACTGTTCTATTGATGCAAATGCTGCACTAAATTTTTCATATAATACCCAAGTAAAGGCATTTAGTAAACTGGTTTTTCCTGAGCCATTATTACCATGAATAATCGTTGTGTTTTGAATATCTCCACCAGCCAGAAGCATCTCTGGTGTCGTACCATAAAAGGAGCGAAAGTTGCAGAGCTTGATTGAAGTCAGCTTCATCGCACCTCTTCCTTAATAATGTCTAAAATATTATCATTTATATGGCTGTTAATCTTTTTATCTAGTCTGCCTTTTTCCAGCTTCCATACCCGCTCAATAATTTGCCGTACTTCCGGCGGAGCGCTGGTTATTGGCTCCTGCACATCATCGATATTCGCATCTTGTGACATCTTCAGTTTGGAAATATAGATTTTCTATATTTTAACTTTCTCTAGTACTGCATTTACCTCCGTAAAGCCACTGTTAGCGTTATCTTTCATTTTGCCAAAACTACTTTTTCAAATTTATAATTTTATTTGAAAAAAGACTTTATTCTTGAATTGTCTTCTGTTATTATTGGTATTAGCAATCTAGATTATAATCGGATATAAGTAAAATTTTTAAAGCAAGTTACATCCGATTATGATCTAATTCATAATTTTATTATTTCATACTTAATGCTTCTTTTTTCAAAACTAAAAAAATTTTACAATTGCTCATCAAATATCTAATAAACCATATCGCTTTTGTAAATCAAGTAACTTCATTCTTGCTTCTCCAGCATTATCAGCTAAGTCGGCGAACTCTACAAAGCGACGCAATTCCTTTTTCAATAAATTACGTTCAACTTCTATAGTTTCTCTATCTAAATCTGGTGGCAAAACAATCATGTCAAATATAGTGGCGCGTTCTTTACCTGGATGAGGACGTAAAACTCGCCCCCGTCGTTGAATGAATTGGCGGGGATTACCAGAACTTGATAAAATCACCGCAGTTTGAATTGCGGGAATATCGACGCCTTCATCTAAACAACGAATTGCAACTAAACCTTGCAACTCTCCACTTTCAAATTGATGGCGCAAAATTTCTCGTTCTTGTAAAGTTGTTTGAGCCGTATAGGTGCTTACCTTGTAACCTAAATCCACACCCAGAATTTTTGCAACAGCTTTGAGTTGGCGTAGAGATGAACGTTGTCCCGCCTCTTGGGAACCATCACTACAATAAAAAAGAGTGTGGCTAGTTTCGCGGCGAGTAATCATTAAATCGCGCAAGGCAGTTAATTTATTTTCCGCCGCACCAATTAACCTTGCTCTTTGCATCAATAACGGCTTTAAATCTTCATTGTCTTCAAATCCCGCATGTCCATTTTCTTTATCTCGATAAAGAAGCGATCGCCCAATTCTTTTAGTTAGCTTTAAATAAGCAATACTTTCGGCTTCTGTTAACTCTACCAGCACCGGATAATAGAGATAATGTACCAAAGCACCTTGAGCGATCGCATCCCTTAAAGTAAACTCTGGCTGGAGAACTGGGCCAAAATAATCAAATAAAGATTGCGTCCCAAAATCATCAAAATACCTTTCCGGTGTGGCAGATAAAGCTAGTCTCAACCCAACAGTGCGCGGTAAACTTTCTTCTAACTTGGGTGCGCCTAAATTATGCGCCTCATCCCCAATAATTAAAGTTTTGGCAGGAAAATATTTGAGTTGAGACTGAAAACCATCTCCAATTAAAGTGGAGTTCGTAGTAATTACGGTGACAAATCTTTGAGAACCAGAACGCAGATTATAAATTTGCGTAGAAAGTTCACTTTGCCAAGTGCGTAAATTCTCAAAAGCTAAAATGGGTTGCAAATTAAATTTTTCACACTCTCGCGCCCATTGGGTAACGAGATGACGATAGGGACACACTACCACCAGAACTTGTAAATTAATCTGCTGATATAATTCACAAGCGATCGCAAGTGCGGTAATCGTTTTACCACTACCAGTAGCCATTTTCAGCGTCCCTCTGCCATTGTTGGTAAACCAGCTAGCGATCGCTTGACGCTGATATTGCCGCAATTGCAGAGACACAGGCATTCTTGGGCATCCTGGTAATGGTTGCGATGTTTGATAACTGCTTTTACTTTCCCTTGTAAATGGTAGTTTTAAGCGGAAAGTTGGCAGTTGCCGCACTGGATTTGCCGTCAGGTACATATTATGTTAAGCACAAATGTGGTGATGAACCTTAATTATTGGGCATTGGCAATGTTGACTGTTGACTGTTGACTGTTGAGTGAGGAGTTATTATTATCCCTCATCTTCCCCACTCCCCAGTCCCCAGTCTCCACTCCCCAGTCCCCAATTCAGTTATAACCTCGCCAAACACCTATGAGAGAACCTTGTACCTGTACTTGTTGAGCCATGACTTCAATGGGATTGTACTTAGAATTTGCTGGTTTCAGGGTAACGCGATCGCCTTGGCGATAAAAACGCTTTAAAGTAGTACCGAACCCATCAACTCTGGCGGCGACAATAGTACCATTTTTTAAATGATTTGGTTCTGCTACTGGACGCAGAAATACCACATCGCCATCAGCAATTAAATCTTCAATCATGCTATCGCCAGCTACTCGCAAAGCATAGGTTTGGGGAGGAAATGAGATATTAGAAAAGTCTAGATGATCTACAGCATCAGTAAACGGTTCTATTAAACCACCAGCAGCGATCGTGCCCAAAATTGGTACACCTTGCTTCACAGGATGCAAAATCCGAATCGTTCGCGCTTGTCCTTCAGTCCATTCAATATATCCTTTTGTGCGTAAATGATCTAAACGACTTTGAATTGGTGCTGGTGACTTCAAGTTCATCGCTTGCATCATTTGCCGAATAGAAGGCGAATGCTGGTGCGTTTTGATGTATTCTGCTAACCATTCGTAAAGTTCTTGTTGAGCTTCCGTTAGACGTTCCATAAATTTGCGGGAAGTAATTATAAATGTCTTTAGAACATTAGTACTACAAAAAACTCCCCATAAGCAATAGAAAACTAAAAATATCAAAGGCAAAAGTAAAAATATTCTCTTTTCTCTTACCCATTTATTTCGGATTTTTTACCAGCAAGTAGTTAGGAGCCAATTGCACACTCACTATTTTGACTCCTAACTCCTAACTCCTAACTCTTAACTCCTTTCATTTTGCCCCTAAAATACTAGCAAGCAAAGCCTTTTGAGCGTGCAGGCGATTTTCTGCTTGTTCCCAAACTCGTGATTGAGAACCTTCAATAACTGCCTCGGTAATTTCTTCACCGCGATGGGCTGGTAAGCAGTGTAAAACAATTGCCTCTGGGTCAGCAAGGCTTAATAGCTCCTCTGAAATTTGGTAAGGTTGAAAAATTGGCATCCGATTGTCTGCTTCTGTTTCTTGACCCATACTTGCCCAAACATCAGTGTAAAGTACAGCAGAACCCTTAGCTGCTAATTCTGGATCGTGAGTGACGAGGACTTCCGTTTTGTTATTAGCGATCGCTCTTGCTTGTTCTACAATCTGAGAATCTGGCTCATATCCGCTAGGAGTGGCAATTCTGACATTCATCCCCACCAAAGCACAGCCTAACATCAGAGAATTAGCCATATTATTCCCATCACCCACGTAGGTTAAAGTTAACCCAGCAAGGGTGTTAAAGGTTTCCTGAATTGTCAATAAATCCGCTAAGACCTGACAAGGATGTTCTGTATCAGTAAGCGCATTAATCACCGGAATCTTGGCATAGCGAGCAAAAGTTTCTAAATCTTGCTGCGCAAAAGTACGAATTGCCAAAATATCTAGATATCGATCTAATACGCGCGCCGTATCCTGCAAAGGTTCCCCGCGACTAACTTGAGTGACATTAGGATTGAGATCGATTACCTGTCCACCAAGTTGGTACATCGCCACAGTAAAACTTACCCGTGTGCGAGTTGAAGCTTTGGAGAACAACAACCCCAAAACTTTATTACACTGCAACTTCAACTCCTGTGATTTAAGTTGAGTTGCCAATTGCAGGAGTTCTTGAAGTTCCGTAGAACTGATGTCCGCTAGACTTAATAAATCTCGTCCGAGCAATGCTGCCATGCTTGTAATCTGTAAAAAATAATTATATATTTCTGTTCCTTTATTCAGCTGTGCCAAGAAAATATAGTTTTAGAACCGATCGGGTATTTTTCGGTTCAGCCCAGGATTTGAGTTAGCTTTTGCTATAAATTTGCTATAAATATTAATTTATCAACTTTATCAGTGATTCAGAATGCCTGATTGTTTCTGGTTTATCACAATGGCAACGCCAGAACAATCATTTAAACCGACAAAAGCATCGATATTGCTAAAATTTCTGGTCTTTTAGCCTAATTTAGGATGAAGCAGATATTTTTTAGAATTTACAGCTAGACAAATAAATGGATTATGGTAAAATAAGAAATCGTGGTTGCTAATTAAGAGTAATCGTCAGACTTGCCAGCATAGCACAGTGGTAGTGCATCCGACTTGTAATCGGAAGGTCGCGAGTTCAAATCCCGCTGCTGGCTTTAACGCAAAACCCCAGATTTGAGGGGTTTTTGCTTTTTTGGTAATGCTTGCTTCCGCGATTTAGCATATTAATATTGTGCTAAATTACCTTGAAATATGGTCAACTGTGGAAAAGATTTAGTTCAAATTTAGTTCGGGTGTCGGGCGATGAAATGGACTCTTGAAGCAGTTAATGATCGTCTGAAAGCTGGTAAAGTAGGGGTGAAAGTAGAGGTTAGGGGCATTCCCAGCACTTTGGAAATTGAACAGGTGCGATCGCTTTTTGATGACCGCCCTGATTGGCAGTTGGTTACAACGTTTTTCAGGCGATCGCTTGATCGCTCAATTTTTGGCTAAATATATTTTTGAGCTACATTGTGGACATTTTGAACCAAATTTTGAACTTTCGGTCAAGATTTTCGATTAAATTAGTGTGTCTTGCTCTGCATTTTTTACCAAGTCCAAAAATAAAACTTTTGGTTGCATTATGGTTCGTATTTAAAACACGCAAAGTTGAGGTGATTGAGGGAGCTTGTGATGCCTGCGGCGGGCTTTGCCTACGTACTCCCTGCGAAGAACAGCCGCTCAAGACACAAACAGCAAAAGCAGTGCCTAAAAATATCAGTTTCATTGGATATAGGAATTTTGGCTCTCTGCTTATAGCTTCCAAGATCAGCGCCAAAATCACCATTCCTGAAAAATTTTTCATAACCCCTTGATAGGGCGATCGCATGACTGCAAAAATCATTGCTAGCTGAAAAATTTTTTATCACCAAGGGCGATCGCTTTTATCCTCTTCAGAGGCAACTTTTTTATAAATATTTTTTGTTATCTTTACCAAGCTTTAGAAGCGGCAACCGGAAGTCCAACACGCATAAAGAAGCGAGCAAAAGCTTGTGACAAATGCTCGCGATACGGTGGCAGTAAGCGTAATCTTGGATGCGATCTTTGCTCCAGAACAGACTCAAGAAAATTGCGTGGAATCGTATAAACATCGTGGAAATCAACAATTCGATGTTCTATATCCATCTCTCCAATGGCTTTATTTTTAATCGCACCATTGTTTAACATGGTTAAGTTCCACATATATCCATCACGGATATCATCACAAAGTCTTTTCCATGCTTTTTCTGTAGGATTGTGCCCAAATACCTTCATTTGATCTTCCCAATCTTTTCGGTAGGCGGAAAGAGAAAGGTGAGGGCATAAAATAACATTGCTCACTTTTTCATTTTCTAGGTCACAAGCTTGAGACATAACCACAACATCAGCCTGGATAGCATCAACAGCCCCTTTTAGTACTTCAATTTCTGTTTCTGTCGCTTGTATCTGCGGTATCTCTGGCTTCCAGGTGAGTATAGGGCAGTTAAAAATTATATCTCCCTGCGTCAACTTGGTGCTTGCTTTTACGAGTTCATACCAAGTTTCAGTCATCTTCAGTCTCAATCATGCGACGATCAATTGTTATACGGGGCTTCCAAGGTGGTAGATCCGTAGTCTGAAGCTCAATGGGTTTTGAGAATAAAACTTCTGGCTTATGGGCAACAGAAAATTTATCATCACGATGCAATCTAGGCTCATCTTCTAAATCTTCATGACTCAACCACTTCCATAAATCCGTAAGTTCAGCAAGTGATGAAGACGTGCCGTCTTCCATTTCATTGTCAATGTCAGTCCCCCAAACTTTGATGTATTCTGCGGTATTTCCCAGAATAGAAACAGTTAACTTTTTGGTTTCGTGCCACCATTCAAGAACTATTTCTGAGTCAAGGCTCAAATTTACCAATGGTTCGTTCCACCACATTTGGTTAGCAGCAACAACGCTACGTAGTTTGTCTAACCATTCTATGGTGTATTTATAAGTTTCATTGTCGGCTCCTAATTCGGCAATTCTTCTGTGAGTTTTGGGATATGGGGAATAGCTCTGGCTTGAAAATTCTAGAACCGCACAATTATCAGATTCTTCAAAGATAGCTTTGACCCTTTGAGATGAAGAGGCAACTATCTTAGACTGATATTTCCAATTCCCTAGAGTTGATGTTCTGTCTGTTGCAATAACACCATGATTGATGTTTTGCCCAATCGATGCACCTTGTAAGCCTTCTGCTGATTGAGAAAGCGGAGGTTGGGCTAATTTGCTATGTATCTGAGATAGCGTTGTTGTCTCTAAATTGCAATGATTGTCCTTCGCAGAATAATGATCTTTACTCAATAACATCGAACAACTCCCTTGTGCGATCGGTAATTAAACTCTCAAAGGCTTGCCCTTCTCTTTGTCTTAATTCATATAAAGTGGAAAGTGCCTCTTCTAGAGGTAGAGGTTTTTCTACCCATTCTTGAGAAATTTCTAAATCAAGGACAATTACAACTTGTCCAGCTTTTCCAGGAGGTGATACAGCATCCGAAAAATTTAATACTAGCCTTATTGGTATATCTTCATAGATTAACTCAGTTCGAGTTAAGAATGCTGACATCCTACTTGGAATGCCATCTGCTGGAACTTGAGGATATATTGTGAAATAATCGCTAAGTTCAATTTCCAAGTTAGTTGGAATAGCTATTTGATTTATGTAACGAAGAGCAATACGCGTTACGCCAACAGGTTTAGCAACGTCTACATAGACATCAAACGCCCGATCAATTCTTTGTTTGAACTCATCCCACCCCTCGTAAGGACGCAAGGCGTGGACGCTCACCAGATCAGGGACTACAGCCACTAATTTGTTAGCATCCGCAGAGGGTAACAGAAGCTTAGTCCAGCCCGGTCTTACCGTAAGTTCAGGGTTTAGAGACTGGGATCTGACTTGGAATTCAGTCTCTATAGAAGTCTGTCGTTGTGGTTCACCTGTGTAAAAATCTCTTATCTTTTCATAGAATAAACCAGGTATTGTAAAATTCCACACTGGGCCTGGGGCAAAGCGAAACTCACAGACCGCTTCTTCTATTGGTGGGTTAGGATACTGACGGCGTGTCATAGATTACCTAAATTTGGCATAACCTCACATTTATAATTAACTACAACTTTAGGACGAACAAATAATGAATACTGTTCAATAATTTTATGGTATCTAAGCCTAGCTTCGTAAAAAGTTATTTATAAACTCACAATCCTGCCCCCACACAAAACTACCCGTTTGGATGGTGAACGCGAACAGCATCCTACAGAGAAGGTGATTTCGGTAAAGTCCCTTGAGCAAATAAATTCAGGACTTACGCAACTGGCACAAGCAATGGTGCCAGTTGCGTAAGTCCTGTTGGATTCATCAAGTTGACTCTGTTGTTTTCTGAAGCGGTTATCCTCAGCCTGCATAATCCTTTAGATATTATGCTCAATCGTTTCCCTGTACTTCTCTTCACCCGTGATTTTTAGGTCAACCAATTCCCAATTGGCAGAGGCTAACTCTACATTGAGAGAATATTCCTCAAGCATGAACTCTCTAGCATCTTGTAAGCCCTCTTTATACATCTGTTTGTTTTGGGCGATACGGTTTTTAATCAGTCCAATGCGATCGCTCGATACTGATATTAATTAAGTGGACGCAGAAGTGTAATTTTGCCCGTGCCCGTCTCTTGACTGAGTTGTGCCACGTAGAGATTTCCATTCGTGGGATTCTCAATCAAATCCAATGGACTTGGATTAAAACCAGTGAAGCCAGTAATACCCGTTTGGGAACTTACAATATCCAACTTTGCGCCACCTGGGGTTAGCACAATGATGTCTTTCCCTGAACTGAAGCGTGTCACTAGCAGTTTGCCTTGCAGCTGTCCACCTAAAACATGACTACGATATTCAATAATACCATTAGGTGAAAAATGCTCTCCGAAATCGAAGGCAATACCTTTCCAATTCCGGTCAGGTAGAGTACCAACGGGATATTCACTTATCTGAACTGGATCTGTACCAGCTGTAGGATTTCCTCCACTCAACACCCACTCACAACGCTTCGGATTGGGATGACCGTAATAACCATTTTTAACAACCCGAAACAGAAAGTCTCGCTGTGTGCCTAGACTGCTAAGAGCAGGCACAGATGGACTAGTA
This sequence comes from Nostoc sp. ChiSLP03a, assembly GCF_034531215.2. Lineage (NCBI taxonomy): Bacteria > Bacillati > Cyanobacteriota > Cyanophyceae > Nostocales > Nostocaceae > Nostoc > Nostoc sp. ChiSLP03a. The sequence goes on along the minus strand of NZ_JAVRBQ020000104.1, from coordinate 73,210 downwards.
TATGCCCCATTAGTAGCCTTATCAATCCGGTTGTGGCAGGCAAGAGGTAGGGGGATAGGTGTATTTGGCGTATTGCCACCAGCCGCCGAACCATTCGTTGGTACATACAACTGACCATTGCTGTGCCAAACCAGATCGTAGGCATTACGTATACCACTAGCAAAGATAGTTACAGGCGCGTCCGCTTTAAAGGGGTTATAAGTACCTCCATCCTCCGTCTTAACGCTTAAAGGAGGTGAGGTAATTTTGGACAAGTCAACTCGTAATACAGCAGCAGTTAACAACTGCTCAGGACGATTACTCCAGGCAGTGTTTGGTGCGCCAGTACTACTATTACTACCCTGCAATACATAGAGCACGTTTGGCTCATTGGGCTTAAATTCAATGCTATTGGTTAGATGATCCCGGCTCGATCGCGGTAAATCAACTACATAGTCTTTTACTGTCTCTAGATTGGTACCGCTTAAACGAGTAATCTTACCACTCCACTCTGGCGCATCAGCTTTTGCATTCCAATAGTAGTTATTTGTTACCCAGAGAATTAGGTTGTTAGCATTTGTTGATGAGGGATCGAAGTGCATACCAACGATCGTTCGATTACCACCATTTGCAGTCTGCAATGAGGAAATCGTTTGTGGCATACCCAGAGTGCCATCAGCATTGATCGGGAAACGCAAAATCTCACCTAGTAAGGTGGCAGCATAGAGTTTATTGTCAGGCCCAATCAATACTGTGGTGTAAGGCTTGATAGGTACATTCGCTAGTGAGATTTGCTCGAAAGTAATATTGCTTACTGGCTTCACAAACACGCCTGTTGTGAAACTGATGCTATAGGGTAAGAATGCAGCACCACTGCTATCTTTAACCCCATCGGTGATTTGTAACAAATATTTGGTATTGTTCTTAAGCTGATTTATTGGGGACACTACAATTACATCTCCACCACCAGAAGTGTTGTAATTGGCATTGACTTGCGTATTAGTACTAGAATCAATCAGCTTAATGGTTGAGCCGGAAATAGTATTAACTGCAATCCCACTGTTGGGGAGATTTAGGTCTGCTGTAATCGCGATATCTGGCGGCATGTTTGTCTGACCATCATTAGGATTGGTCGTTCTGATCGAGGGACGATTACCTGGTGCGATCGCAATATAGTTGAGCTTGGTATTCTTACCACCTTTAGCATCAATTGTGAGTTTGCCATCGGCAACATTAACAATCCGGGTAATTGCGGCAAACTTTTTGGTTGCCGTTGGTACAAAGCCAGAAATAGCAGCCGTCCCTTCTATATTGATCTGGTGCTTACTATTTACACTGTTAATAGCATCACCGACGCTAACAGTCACATTGTAGGAACCATTAGATAGGGCATATTCCCAAGCAGCAGGTATGGTTACTCCTGTTCCCGCATTGCTAGGAGGATATTGCAGATGAATCAGTCTATTTAGTCGCCGATCGATGCCACTTTGGTTGCGATCGCGTGTATTGAGTTGGATATCAAGGGGAGTAGGTGTACTATTGCCTAAGCTATCTTCACGCACCCAACCAAAACCTCTAGTATCATTGTAGGCTTGACCGATATCTTTAATATATCCAGATGGTACAGGAGCATTATTTGGTTGAAAAGCAATCCCTTGAACAATTGCTAATACCAGTATTTTGGGTTTGATCTTGTAAATCATAGTATGCCTTGCTGTTGTGTTCGTAGTTGATAAGTGAGTAGTCCATTAACATTGGCCAAGTATCTGCAATGATTATTCTTGGCAATCCTTCACTAGCTATAAACGAACGTAATGACCGCAAGTCTTAGGGAACTCATTTCTCCAGAATGTATAAAAAGTATTTATTAAATACTTTTTATACATCAATACTCAACTTGTTTTTAAGAGAATTATAAGGGAACTTTCTAATGCCTCAACTTGGCACAGCATGATTACGTAAAAAGCAATAAATCTTCAAAATTATTACCGTAAACCAACCTTAATATCATGTCCGCCTAATTAGTTATAATTCCCGCATCTGTGCAAAAATCAGGAAACTCTTTTCCCCCTACTCCTTGCCATCTTAATGATAAGTCTTTAAATGGATACGATATGAATTGGTGCTGGCAGAGTTCATTTCTATCTGTGCTGTTAATACAAAACTAATATCAGGGTAGTTGATGTTTGTAATATCTATAGTTTGGAGAGCCAGCAAGGGCGATAGTGCAGCGTAAAGCCTTCTCTTCTCCCAAAGGAGACGCTAGGCAAACGCTAATAGCACAGCAACTCTTAAAGATGCTACCGCTAACATCTGGGGGTTTCTTGACAACCAAGCAAGTGGCCTTTGAAAAACAAAACCTAATATTTTATCCATATTTATGTTGTGTTTAACAATAATGAAACCCAACACGAACATGGAGATATTTTATTAAGTAATCAGCCGAACATGATATAAGTTTGACAGTAAATCAGGAAAAATTTTTCAATATCTATACTTACCTTTGTAATAAGATGATATTCTAATTCACTCATCTATCTGAAGGTGGATTATGCAAAGATTAACTTAATTACTAAGCAAATCAGCTTTATTTATCAGTGCGCAACTGGGTGGGGTAGTAATTTCCGATCGCATAACGATCACATAATATTTAACGGGTCTACATCAATAGTTAAACTTACAGATGAAGGACAAAGCGATCGCACTTCTTCCCAATCTGGTAATCGCGGTAAGGCATCAGGGGCAAATTTAATCAATATTTGCCAGCGATAACGATTAGCTACTCGTAAAACACTCGCTGGTGCTGGGCCTAATATCTCAAATTCTTCTTCTGTACTCAAGGCTGTAGTAATAACTTGCGCTGTATTTTGCACTTGAATCGGGTCGAGACTACTTAAACGCAACAAAATTAACCGCCCGTATGGAGGATAATTGAGTGCTTGGCGTTGTTCCAATTCAGCTTGAGAGAAAGATTGATAATCGTGCGATCGCACTGCTGCAATTACCTGATGCTCTGTAGTATAAGTCTGCACAATCACTCTACCGGGATCTTCACCTCTACCAGCACGTCCGGCGACTTGAGTCAAGGTTTGAAACGCTCGTTCGCTGGCGCGATAATCTGATAAATTTAGTAATCCATCGGCGGCGACAACACCCACAAGTGTCACCTGTGGTAAATCCAAACCTTTAGTGAGCATTTGCGTACCGACTAACAAATCTGCTTCGCCGTTGGCAAACCGAGTAAGTAAGGTACGATGGGAGCCTTTATTGCGGGTAGTATCGCTATCAAAACGAATCAAGCGCAACTCTGGGAACTGCCTTGCTAGTTCCTGCGTTACCCGTTGAGTACCGCTACCGAAAAATTTCAGATAAGGGGAACTACAATCAGGGCAAAATTTGGGGTGCGATCGCGCATAGTTACAATAATGACACCGCAATAATTCCGGCGCTTTTTCTTCGGTGTGGTGATACGCCAGCGACACATCACAATGCGGACATTCCAACACATATCCACAACTGCGGCAAGATACAAAAGTACTGTGTCCCCGGCGATGGATAAATAAAATTCCCTGTTGTTTTCTTTCTTGCAACTCTTCTAAAGCTGTTTGCAGCGATCTACTAAATATAGAACGATTTCCCTGCTGTAACTCTTGCCGCATATCGACAATTTCCACCGGTGGTAAAGGGCGGGAGTTGATGCGCTCAGGCAAACTTAAGTAATGAGTGCTGAGTGCTGAGTGCTGAGTGCTGAGTGCTGAGTGAGGAGTGAGGAGTGAGGAGTTAGGAGTGAGGAGTGAAGAGTGAGGAGTTACGACTTCTCCCCCTGCTCCTCTGCTCCCCTGCCTCCCCACGCTTACCCAAGTTTCCAACGAAGGCGTAGCGGAACCCAACACCAAGGGGCAATTTTCTAATTCGGCTCGCCACTGGGCAACGGTGCGGGCGTGGTAGGTAGGTATGGGGGAATCTTGTTTAAAGCTGCTATCGTGTTCTTCATCTAAAATAATTAAATCCAAGTTGGGCAAAGGGGCGAAAACGGCGCTGCGAGTACCAATGATAACTTGGGGTTCTTCTGCGAGCATTTGTCGCCAAGTGTCATAACGTTCACCATCTGAAAGGGCGCTGTGATAAACGCTGACTTTATTACCAAAACGAGCGCGAAAACGATCGGTTAGCTGGGGTGTGAGTCCAATTTCTGGGACTAAAACCAGGGCAGATTTACCTTGATTGAGGAGAGGTGCGATCGCTTGCAAATATACTTCGGTTTTTCCTGAACCTGTCACCCCATGCAATAAAACTTGAGCAAATCCATTTAATGTCTGAATTGTTTCTAAGGCGCTAGCTTGGGCAGTAGTTAAAAATTTAGCACCATCGCCTACTAATGCTGGGCCTTGTTCAGTTCGCAATACTTCCCGTTCTTCGATGACGATGTAACCTTTTTGTGCCAGCGTCTTGAGGATAGAGGGACTAGCATTGCAAATTTGCAGTAATTCATTTTGCCACAACTCCCCACCACGCCGCCGCAACACTTCTAAAATCTCTCGTTGGCGAGTAGTTAACTCTCGATCAATTGTATTTGTAAGCGTAACTGCTTTTTGTAATTTTGGTCGAGTTAGTCGCGGCGGTTCTAAGTAGCTTTCTACTAAACCAAATCGCAATAATTCCCGAATTCCCCGATAAGCAGATTTGACTTTTTGTTGCAGGTAAATAAAACTGTAGTCCCCCGCCGGCTGCCCTTGCAAAAGTTCCCAAACTTGCCGCGCAGTTGGAGTCAAAAAAGCCAAAGGATCGGCAGATGCCAGTAAATAACTACTCCCCCCTGCCCCTCTGCCCCCCTGCTCCCCTGCCCCTTCGCCTCTCACAAGGCGGATACGACGCTGCGATCGCCCCAGTAACCCTGGCGGCAGAGCAACCCGGATTACTTGAATCAGGGGCGTATAGTAATATGCAGCAACTCGGTTGAGTAATTCCCAGTAAGCACTTGGGAAAAATCCAACGCTGATTATATCTTCTACTTCGCGGATTTTTTCTGGTGGTAAATCGATATTGGGTTGTGCCAGTAATCGAATCGCGATCGCTCCTAATTGTTGCGCTCCAAATGGCACGCTCAAAATATCCCCTGGTTTTATTTCTAACTGGGCTGGCAATCGATAAGTAAATAGTCCTGTACTTCCTGGACAGTTTACCAATACTTCAACCCACCGATTAACAGTTTCACCTGACTTATATGATTCACTTGGTTCACTCACCACTAAAGGAGATAAATTTATGTCATTAATATACATAGTTGCTAATTTTATAATTAAATATTTTCCTCACATAGCTGGTCAAAATCAACCTAGCTAACTAAACTTTAGTTTTTCGCTTTCTTAAATTTAAATGGTATTTCTCAATACTGTTATTCTTCATAATACTTGATAATTTTCCTCTTATGTAATCTACTAGACAAATTCGTATCAACTATATATGCAATAAATATTTGGTGCCCACTATACAAATAAAAGCATGTCGGCTATTGCTGCAACAGTTACTCTATCTACTAAATATGGAGTAGCCTTTTTCCGCCTATCGGTAGATATTCAACCCTTTCTGTATATGAGATGCTTTTATACAAAGTAATATCAGATCGAAATTAAGCTCTTACTCTTGTAATTTGGATCGTCTAGGTAACTGGAAATCAAATCAGGAATGCGTAAACCCATTAGTAGGTCTTCCTTTTATAGAGTGGACTCCAGCGCCTAAAACATTATAAATATTTAGAAAAATATATGAAAGTTTAAGGAATTTGGATGATTAGCTGGAATTTTTATATTTGTTAAGGTTGAGAAAGTTTGAGGGGGTTTGACATATTTGATAATTCAGAAAAAAATGAAGAATATATCTGTTGGGAATCTAAAAAAAAAGCTTTATTGGGTGCTAAGGTCAGTTTCGTTATAGGTTGTATCTAACTATAACCTATAAGATACTAGGTAGATGCCGATTTTTATTTCTGTAGACAAATTAGCATCAGCCTATATTTCGCTATTTTTTACGGGTGCATCGTCCATTAGGGAAAACTACCAAGCCTCAAACGAGTAGGTGTAAATGAATTATGTACCAAACAAAGCAACAATCCCTAAAGGAAAATATGAATATTGTTGAATTGGGAAAAATGGAAATACTGGAGAATGCTGCTGATATCGAAGAACCATCACTAGATAGTTTAAATGCAGTGGCAGAAGAATCTCCAATTGTAGTAGAAAATCTGGAATCGGACGAACGCGATGGAGATGACATGGCGGCGGCTCGTCCTTCAGGATACAATAAAACCGAACATGATGATGCTGTTGGCGCATTTTTTAAAGAAATGGCGCGTTATCCGCTCTTAAAAGCTGATGAAGAAGTAGAGTTAGCGCGGCGAGTCAGGTTTATAGAGGAATTTAGAGAAATACAAGCGGCTTTAGAGTTAAAACTGGAACATGAAGCTAGCAAATTAGAAGTGGCTTCCGAGTTGGGGATGACAGAAAAGCAACTTGAAAATCGCTTGTATCAAGGGAGAGTCGCGAAACGCAAAATGATTCGCTCTAACTTGAGATTGGTAGTGTCGATCGCCAAGCGATATTTAAACCGGGGAGTGCCTTTTCTAGATTTAATTCAAGAAGGAGCAATGGGTTTAAATCGCGCTACAGAAAAATTCGATCCCGATAAAGGATATAAGTTTTCTACTTACGCCTATTGGTGGATTAGACAAGCGATTACCAGAGCGATCGCTAACGATGCGCGAACAATTCGGCTACCGATTCATATTGTTGAAAAGCTTAACAAGCTAAAAAAAGCTCAACGAGAACTCAAACAAAAACTCTGTCGTAATCCTACCGAAGGTGAAATGGCAGAATATTTGGAGATTAGCGTGCAACAACTACGTCAGCTACAACAGCTACGACGACAAGCACTTTCTCTCAACCATCGCGTCGGTAAAGAAGAAGACACGGAATTGATGGATTTGCTAGAAGATGAAGATAACTTGTCTCCTGAAGCAAAAATGAATGAAAACATGATGCGTCAGGAGATTTGGGAAGTTTTGGGTGACGTGTTAACTCCACGAGAGAAAGATGTGATTTCTCTGCGTTATGGTTTGACAACCAGCGAACCATGTACTTTAGAAGAAGTTGGCAATATGTTCAATCTTTCTCGCGAGCGAGTGCGTCAAATTCAAAGCAAAGCCATGCGAAAATTGCGCCGTCCTCACATAGCTAAACGCTTAAAAGGTTGGTTAATTTAATTTCATTGCTCAAGATACAGATGCAATTTAGAACTTATAGCAACAGCCAAAATGGTTAGGACATTAACAGATGATAAAATTTAGACACAAAAAGGCTTTTCACCCAGTCCCCAGTTCCTAGTCCCCAGTCCCTTGCTATAATTAACTTTGCAATTCGCAAAAATCAAGCGTTTTGTAGCGTTTTTCGGCTCTTATTTAGTCAATACTCAAAAAAATTGCCCAGTTGCCTATAGACTATGGACTATAAACTATGGACTATAGACGAATGACTTCGGATAGCAATTTGATTGTGCGTTTTGCCCAACCAGCCGATTGCAGCGTATTGTTTAAATTAATTGAGGGACTTGCAGAATATGAAAAATTATCTCACGCTGTTACTGGCAATGCTCTAGCACTTCAGGAGCATTTATTTGGTTCGCAAAGGTATATAGAGGCAATATTAGCGGAATCTGCGGGTCAAGCTGTTGGTTTTGCGCTGTTTTTTCATAATTATTCAACATTTCTGACTAAGCCGGGAATTTATCTGGAAGATTTATTTGTTTTACCAGAATATCGCAGGCAAGGTATTGGTAAGGCTCTGTTGACTAAAGTCGCTCAGATAGCTGTGGAACGTGATTGTGGGCGATTAGAGTGGAGTGTCTTAGATTGGAACGAGTCAGCCCAAGCATTTTACCGTAGTATGGGAGCCTCTATATTAGATGATTGGCGAATTTGTCGTGTTACAGAACATGCGCTTACTCAGTTAGGATCTGTTAAATAAAAATTTAAAGATGAAACAAGATAAAAATTGTCTTGTTTTATCTTTAAATTTTTCTCAGGGAAAAAGATACTGTTAAATTATAGGTTGTGTTGTAAAAAATTACATTTTTAATTTTTAATTACAAAAAGTCAAGCTTGATTGAGATGCCATTACTCTGACGTGCTAAACCCGATCTTAGAACTTTTCACTTTACTGAATTTAACGGTATATAGACGGAAAATTCTGCTCCTTTTCCTAGCTCCGAGATTACACTTATTCGTCCCCCATGTTTTTCTACAATAGAGTAGCTAATCGATAATCCTAAGCCTGTTCCTGTGCCAATAGGTTTTGTCGTAAAAAATGGGTCAAATAAATGCTGCTTCACCTTTTCAGACATACCAGACCCATTATCTGCAATTTGAATGGTTATTGTATCAGCCTCAGTCATTTTGGTACGGATTTCGATGGTGGGGATTTTTGTTTGTGTATGTTCAGTTGTGAATAATGAATCTAATGCATCAATAGCATTGCTAAGAATATTCATAAACACTTGATTGATCTGACTAGCGTAGCAATTTACTTCAGGCAGTTGGGCATATTCCTTAATCACATTAATTGCGGGGCGGTATGTTTTCTCTTCTAGACGGTGCTGTAAAATTAACAAGGTGCTGTCAATACCTTCATGAAGATTGACAGTTTTCATTTCAGCCTCATCTAGGCGCGAGAAATTGCGGAGAGAAAGAACAATCTGGCGGATGCGATCTGCTCCTATTTTCATTGATTGCAGTAATTTTTGGAGGTCAGATTTGAGGAAGTTTAAATCTATGGCCTCTAGTTCTTCTTGAATCTCAGCAAATGGTTGAGGATAGTAGTGTTGATACAGCTCGACCAAGTGCAGCAAATTTTGACAATATTCATTGGTATAGGTGACGTTGCCATAGATAAAGTTAATCGGATTGTTAATTTCGTGGGCGATACCTGCCACCATTTGCCCCAATGAAGACATTTTTTCAGTTTGAATCAGTTGGCTTTGGGTGTGTTGCAGTTGTTCTAAAGTTTCCGAGAGATGCTGATTTTTATCATTCAACTCAAAAGTTCTCTGCTCTACCTTTTGCTCTAAGGTATGGCTGTAATCCTCTACTTGGGCTTTTGCTACAGCGAGATTGTTATACAACATGGCATTTTGCAGCGAGATGGCAGCTTGTGCTGTAAGCAGCCGCAAAACTTCAAGACGGTTTTGGGTAAAGGCTCCAGTCGTCAAACTGTTTTCTAGGTATAGGATGCCAACGATCTGGCCGCGATTGTGAATAGGCGTACATAGCAAGCTTTTAGGTTGCCATTGAATAATGTAGGGATCGTTGGCAAAAGTGGTTTCTTTGCGGGCATCATCTAGCACTAAGGTTTCGGAAGTACGCGATACATAGTTCACCACGGTTTTAGGAATATCCTGACTGGCTGAAAGAGGCAATGAGTGCAGATTTCCCCCAAGGCTTTCATCCAAAGGCATAGATCGCTCCTCTTCGACGATCGCTTTGCTGTTTCTCTGAGCTGCAACCACCCAATTATCCTCTTGAAGCAGCAAGAGTACTGATTTTTCAGCTCCGGCGTTTTCGCTTACAACCTGCATCAAAGTTGTCAACAGCTTTTCTAACTCAATTTCTCCAGCCAGCGCATGAGAGGCTTTGATCGCCGTTACTAAATCTAACGCTTCTGTCCCACTGGAACTAGTGTGTGTGAATCCGATTGTAGTGATGAGGCTAAAGTTTGCAGAAGCATTTTCCTCCTCCTGAAGGCTCGTCGAAGCCAAGAATTGCGGATATTGGCTCTCCAACTGTTTGACTTTGGCTACAGCTCCCCATTTTAGGTAACTGTAATAGGCATTCATCAAGTAAATTTGAGCCATACCTTCCGTGTGCTTTCCTGGGGAACGGTGCGCGTAGCTTGCTTCTACAAAGTGGTACACCAACGCTTCTTTGTGCCATTCCAAGTAAAATCGGGCAGCCAATTCATTGGCGAGGGCAACTTCTTGAATGTATCCATTGACTTTTGCCCCAGCGATCGCGCGATCGTAAAGATCCACAGCCTGCGCCATCAGTCCCAAGACTCGGCATTCTTCGGCTTTTACTAGTTCAAATTTGTGCAAATAATTCATGGGTGCGTGGTGCGCCCATGTTTTCATTTTTTCCTGGTTTTCTCTCACCCGCTCCAGTAATATTTCTCGGCGATCGGCCGTAGCTGTAGAATATTCTGCCAGAGCCGTCAATGAATCATAAAAATAAAACATCTGCACAGTAGCATAGCCCGTGCCTGCAACTAGATAAACTCTAGCTTGAGCAGCTGTTTCCACTGCTTGCGAGATATTTTCAAACAAATAACAGAGAATCAACTTGTGTAGCCAGAAGTAGTGAGGCCCCACCAAGTCATTCGCATTATGCATTTGAGTCAAAAATTTTGCTTCATCAAGTACCTCACCTGTTAAAATACAGGGATTTTCAGCCTTGCCGAGCAAATTCAAAACTGTTTGCCAAAAGACACGGCAGTAGTTGAGAACCATGTCTTGCCTAAAATTTTCCAAAACATGACAGTAAGCCCGGATATCTTCTTCTAACGATTTCAGTTCTCGCCCCAAAAAATAAGAATACTGACAGATGTCTTTCGTATTGAAGGCAACGTAGTATACATTTCTAGTTTCCAGAGCAATTTTGTAGCCCTCCAGTATCAGCTGTAAGGATTTTTGTAGTGGAGACTTCAAATAGGTGATAAAAGCACCTGTAACATAAAATACAGTAGGTTTGATGTCGCTAATATTAAATTTGTCAGTTAGTGCCAAAGCCAGGTTGCCAAAGAGATAGGCTTTTTCAATATCTTGGAGAATTCCGTTTAACAGAATGCCATAAGCGGCATAACAGAAGGCAGAAAATGGAGCATTGCCATACTGAATTGATGCTTTGACTTGTGACAGGATGACTAGGGGAAACAGATTTGGCTCGGCGGTGTAAACGGCTGGAGCAACGTTTGCCACAATTCGGTTAACAGCCAGCTTGTCTTTTGCCGTCATCAAGGGTAAGTCAACCAAGGAAGCAATATCACGCCCGTTAATTAAGGCAGCAGTTTCCTGAAGGGCTTGCTGAATATCTTCGGGGGTAGATGTTTCGGGAAAAACCACGCCGAACAGACTCATTCCCTGGCGAGCGATCGCGATCGCGCCTATTACATTATTTTGAGTTGTATACGCCTGGATTTTGGTTTCGTAAATGCTGATTTGATCTAGTGAAGTTTTGGCTTGCTGCATTACTGTTTGAGCCAATTGCTCCATCTGTTCGTGGGCACCACAAAGGTAAGCAGCCTCGGCGGCTGATTCGTGCAGTGCTAGAGCCAATTCATACTGAGTGTGCCAACAGTCGGATCTCAATAAACCAATCCCGGTAGTTAAATACTCAATTGCTACCTGGTAAGATGTCGCAGATTTAGCTTTTTTTCCTGCCAGTAGGTTAAGTTGTGCCAGTTGATCGCGATCGGGCACAGATACAATCAGTTCTTTGCCAAGATTCAATTGGTTGACAATTTCAAAAATCAGCAATTCTTGCTCAGTTTCCGGGGTATTACTCAACAGCAATTGACCAATCTTCAGGTGAGTTGCTGGTTTCTGATTCGCCGGAATTAGTGAATAAGCGGCTTGTTGAATGCGATCGTGGAAGAATTTGTAGGTAATAGTTATCGATCCGCGATCGTTTGTCAAATCATCTATGACAACAGACTCATTCTGAAAGAATGTATACCCTTCACCACCGGGCAAAATTAATCCATCCTTGAGAGATGGCCACAAATCTGCTGCGGTTTGGGCTGGAGATTTTTCATAGACAATCGATAGGGTTTCTAAATCAAACTGATTGCCAACACAAGCGGCCAGTTTGAGAACATCCTGCGTCTGCGATCGCAATTTTTGGAGTTGCAGCACCACAAACTCTACAATATCTTCTGTAAAAGAAAGCGCCCGGATTTGAGCAAGATTGCACTGCCAATCGCCTGTTCTGCTGGCAAAGGCGATCAGTCCATCTTCATGCAGCGATTTGAGAAACTGGTTAGTGAAAAATGGATTACCTTTGGTCTTTTGATACACCAAATTGGCGATCGCAATTGCTTGTTCTGCTGAATATTTCAGCGTATCTGCAATCAGTTGATTTAGGTCGGCTTCGGTAAGGGCAGAAAGGACAATACTGCTAATTGTAATCGCCTCTTGACGCATCTCCTCAACGGTCAACATCAAGGGATGTGCAGAAGAAACTTCATTATCTCGATATGCTCCAATCACTAGCAAATAAGAGTTATTGGCTTCACTCATCAACAGATGCATCAGTTTTAAAGAAGCCAAGTCTGCCCATTGTAAATCATCGAGGAAAATGACCAGGGGATGCTCTTGAGTTGTGAATACTTGAATGAATTTCTGAAATAGCAAATTGAAGCGGCTTTGGACAGCAGTACCCGATAATTCCGGCACAGAGGGCTGTTTGCCAATGATTCGTTCGAGTTCTGGAATCACCTCAATAATCACTTGACCACTTTCACCCAATGTAGATAAAATTTGGGTCTTCCACTGGTTAATTTGAGCATCGCTCTCTGTCAGTAGTTGTGCCATTAAGTCCCGGAATGCTTGCACCAAAGCAAAAAAGGGAATATTCCGATTAAATTGATCGAATTTGCCTTTAATAAAGTATCCGCGCTGACGGGCGATCGGTTTGTGAACTTCGTTGACAATTGCCGTTTTCCCAATACCAGAGGAACCTGCCACCAGAATGATTTCAGAAGTTCCCTGGCGCACCCGTTCAAAGGTTGCTAGTAGCATTGCCACTTCTGCTTCTCGGCCATAGAGTTTTTCGGGAATTGTAAAGCGATCGCAAACGTCCTTATGCCCTAGCTGAAATGGGATAATATTTCCACTCTCCTGTAATTGTTCCAAACAAATTTGCAGATCGTGCTTTAGCCCTAATGCATTCTGATAGCGGTCTTCAGCATTCTTCGCCATCAGTTTCATGACGATATCACAGAGAATTTGAGGAATCTCTTCTCTATTCCCTAAAAGTGGTGGTTGTTTCGCTATGTGACAATGCACCAATTCCATCAAATCATCGGATTGAAATGGTAATCGCCCAGTTAAGATTTCATAGAAAGTGACTCCGAGAGAATAGAAGTCAGTGCGGTAATCAATTCCCCGATTCATTCGTCCGGTTTGTTCGGGCGAGATATAGGCAAGGGTTCCTTCTAAAACAGTCGGGCTGGTTGAAAGTTGGTTAACTCTTGGTAGCAGTGAAGCAATGCTAAAGTCAATGAGTTTAACCTCCTTTGTAGTCGGATTTATCAGGATATTGGCGGGTTTGATATCCTTGTGGATAACTTGGTGATGGTAGAGATCGGCCAGGATATCAGCAAGTGCGATCGCAATCTGTAAAAACTCGCTCAAAAACTCAGGATAAAAGCGTGAGATATTTTCTTCACTTGCTACATTTCTGAATCCCTGTCTCCAAGTGTCAGCATACTCCTTCAAAGAAATTCCGCCAAAGTCTTCTAAGATCAGAGCGGGTCGATTATGACAATTTTCCAGGCTATAGATCCGAACAACCCCAGGAACATTTAAGATTTTCGTAATTGTGTACTGATTTTTGAATTGAGCCAACTCAATCAGACTGGGATAACAATTTTTAAGAAGTTTGATCGCAACAGCAGTTCGATCGCTCTCTCGCAAAGCTCGGTAAACCAGAGTGCGACTGCTGGTGTAAATTCTCTCACCAATTCGATAGCCGGGAACATCGACTCGATTCTCTAGCATAAAAGTTGCTATTGGATAACCTAAGTTCATTTTTCCCTAATTCACTCGAATTATCACAATTCATTAGTAAAAATTGAGAACCCGATCGAGCTAAATCAACTGACTATACTTGAATCTATCCCATTAATCTTAGAGGATGTTTGAAAAGTATTTTTGGTAACTTTTAAGCCTTGGAAACTTAACCCCCCTAACCCATGCCCTACAAGTAAATGTGGGTTAAATGAGGGTTTAAAAGCCTCTGTTTGCTTGCCTGACGATAGGCTGACGCCAATGGGGAAAGGAATGGAAACGGGATTTCTGGCATACTTTACGACTTTTTAAACATTCTCTAAGGGAGCTGCACGAAAAATAAATTTGGGTTCTTGCAGTAGTTTTATGGTAATCAGTAGAGTTTACTAAATTTTCATAATTATAATTTAGCGAACTAGGACTCCTATTTGATAGACTCAGTATGGATATATGCCTTTTTTCCTATTTCCTGTTTGCTGCCCACGTAAGTAAATTCAGTAATCAAACTGAATTACTATACCAATACGTAAAATCTAAGTTTTTTCAGCATTTAATTATTATAAAATATACTTAAATAACTCCAGGTTTATAATCTTTACGAGCGCCTGGTGAAATTTTGAAAATACTTTCTGCAAACTATTGTAAGTGGCAGTTGGTTACGGATATCTTAATCATGGAACGGGGAATAAACGCAGAATTCCTCATGATGCGATTACAGATGTAATTAAAAATTTTTATTAAGCAAAATTTAAAAAATTTTTGGGCGAAGTTTGACAGCTTGTCATTTGACTATGGCGGCCGCTCAACTGAAAATTATGGAGGATATTGCACCGAATAAGCCGTTATTGCAGAGAGAACACGAAATGAAAAAAATGATTACAGTCATACTGTTAGGCATAGCAATCTTCACATTTGCCTTCAGTAGTCCAGCATTGGCAGCAGATGCTGCTAGTGGAGCTAAAGTATTTAGTGCCAATTGTGCCTCTTGTCACGCAGGAGGAAAGAATCTGGTTCAAGCTGACAAAAACCTGAAGAAGGAGGCTTTGCAAAAGAATGGTTTGTACTCAGCAGAGGCGATTATTTCCCAGGTTACAAAAGGTAAAAATGCCATGCCCGCTTTCGGCAAACGTTTGAAGTCTAACCAAATTGAAGATGTAGCGGCTTATGTGCTTTCACAAGCAGATAATGGTTGGAAGTAGACTAAAATCTAACTTCAAAAATTAACAATTGGCGGGGCTTTCTGTCCCGCTAATCTTAGAGTTGCCGCAATTATCAAACAGGATGCATATACCAATTTAGGATTTTGGATTAATAGTCTTTATAAAAAGACTGTTCCAAAAATATCAAACAATACTACCTATCCTCATTTGGTATTATGAGTAATTTCTGGCGATTATTTTTCAGTATAATTATTGCTTTTACTCTCACTTTTTGGACTTTACCTGCACATTCTTCACCCATTTTAATTACCCAAATAATAGCAGGTGATTTCTTAGAGTTGGGTGTAGATAAGATGTGGCGCGGTGATTATCAGGAAGCAATAGAGAATTTCAACCAGGCGATTGAACTTAAGAAAGATTTGGCTGTCGCTTATAGCGATCGCTGTCTTGCTTATCTCCAACTACAAGATTACCATCAAGCTGTTACAGATTGTACTCAAGCTATAAATTTTGCACCCGATAACTTCGAGGCTTATCTAAACCGAGGAGTAGCACACTACAGACAAGGGGATTATTCAGCTGCCATTGTCGATCATAACCGAGCGATCGCACTTAAACCATCCGATTTTCGAGCCTATTACAACCGAGGGTTAGCCCGTGCTGGGGATGGGAAAGACTCGGAGGCAATTCTTGACTTTAATTTAGCCCTAACTCAAATTCCTCGAATCAGTAGCTTATTGCTTGCAGATATCTATAATGACCGAGGTTTAGCACATTTTGTCTTGCAAGATATCCAAGCTGCGATGCTCGACTTTAATCTAGCAATTCGCCTCAATGCTAACGATTATAGAGCTTACTTTAACCGAGGTTGTGCTTGCGGACGAAATGGAGATAACTTTGGTGCAGTGCGTGATTTTTCTCAAGTCATCAGACTTAACCCCAGTAATGCCCAGGCTTACGTTAATCGGGGAGTAGCTCAGTATCGTTTAGGATATCACTTAGGAGCTATATCTGATTTACAAAAAGCATCCGAGTACTTTGAAAACCAAGGAAAAAAAGTTGCCTACGAAAAAACTTTAGATTTACTGAAGAGTTTGCGAGAACAAATTTCGTCTGCAACTGAAATCGCTATTTTATAAGACTGCCAGGGCTATACAGGGTATCCACCAGCTTGAAAAATCTGTTCGGCGGTTAAATCTAATTCGGGGAAAAGAGGTGAGATAATGCGTTGTTTACCGCCGCAGGCATCGCTTTTTTCTCTTCATACTGCTAACTAATAAGGCGTAATACCATCAGAGAGCGATCTGAAACTGGTACAGTTTGAGAGTCTGAAACTAATTTTCCCCGATCTAAAAAGCGAGGTTCATTAGTGTCAATTACTATCTCCCATACCTTTTCTTTAAAGTCATCGGGTAAAGCAAACTCAATTAACTCGTAGTGAGCGTTAAAAAATATCAGAAAACTTTCATCAATAATCCGCTCACCACGATCGCCTGGAGTAGCAATTCCTTGCCCATTCAAAAAAATCTCCATTACTTTGGCATAACTAACTAGCCACTGCTGCTCAGTCATTTCACTGCCATCAGAATTAAACCAAGCAATATCATTAATACCTAAACCGTGAATGGGGCGGCCTTGAAACCACTTACGTCGTCGGAATACTGGATGCTGATGGCGAAAATTAATCAGTTCGCGTGTAAAGTCTAATAAATCCGAGTTCGCTTTATGCAAATCCCAATGTCGCCAAGAAATCTCATTGTCTTGGCAATAAACATTATTATTTCCCTTTTGACTACAGCCAATTTCATCCCCCTCTAATAGCATTGGGACACCTTGAGATAGCATTAGGGTTGCTAAAAAGTTTCGTCGTTGCCGTTCGCGCAAACGCATTACTTCTGGATCGTCAGTTTCACCTTCTACACCACAATTCCAGGATCTATTATGGCTTTCACCATCTCTATTATCTTCCCCGTTTGCGTGGTTATGCTTTTCGTTATAGCTGACCAAATCATTTAACGTGAAACCATCATGAGCAGTTATGAAATTAATACTTGCATTTGGGTTGCGCCCGTTTGTTTGATACAAGTCAGGGCTACCAGTAAAACAGTAAGCAAATTGTCCTAAACTATCATCTACACCACGCCAAAAATCTCTGACTGTATCCCGATATCTACCATTCCACTCAGACCAACGCAGTGGAAAGTTCCCGACTTGATAGCCTCCTTCTCCTAAGTCCCAAGGTTCAGCAATCAGCTTTACATCTGCCAAGATTGGGTCTTGATGAATAATATCAAAGAAAGCTGATAGATTATCTACTTCATATAATTCCCGCGCTAGCGCCGAGGCTAAATCAAAGCGGAAGCCATCTACATGCATTTCTGTTACCCAATAGCGCAGGCTATCCATGATTAACTTCAGAACTTGAGCATGACGCACATTCAGAGAGTTACCGCAGCCTGTAAAGTCCATGTAGTAACGAGGATCGTCCTTTACCAAACGGTAATATACAGAATTATCAATACCTCGCAAAGATAGCGTTGGCCCGAAATGATTTCCTTCGCCAGTGTGGTTGTAGACTACATCTAAGATCACTTCAATTCCGGCAAAATGTAGTGCCTTGACCATTTGCTTGAATTCAGCGACTTGTTCTCCCCCTGTCCCACTAGCACTGTAACTAGAATAAGGGGCAAAATAATTGATGGAATCGTAGCCCCAGTAATTGCTTAATCCTTTATCTTCTAAATGTCCCGGATGAGATAGAAAATGATGTACTGGCATCAACTCAACCGCTGTAATGCCTAATTGCAGTAAGTGTTGAATTGCAGCCGGATGGGCCAAACCGGCATAAGTACCGCGTAATTCTTCTGGAATATCTGGATGTAGTTTAGTAAAACCTTTAACGTGAGTTTCATAAATAACAGTTCTATACCAAGGTGTAGCAAGCAGTTGATCGCCTTCCCAATCAAAAGATTGATCGACCACAACACACTTGGGCATTATTTTCGCATCATCTAGTTCGGAAAAAACTAAGTCTTTTTCCTCAGCGTCTAGAGAGTAGCCAAAGACAGCTGGATCGTTACTAAATTCACCGTCAATTGCCTTGGCGTAGGGGTCAATTAATAGTTTGTTGGGATTAAATCGATGGCCTACTTCCGGTGCCCACATCCCATGTACTCTAAACCCATACTTTTGGCCTGGGCCAACTCCAGGTAAGTAACCATGCCAAACAAAATTGTTTTTTTCTGTCAAAGGCAAGCGGATTTCTTCGTCATCGTTATCAAATAAACAAAGCTCTACACCTGTTGCATTTTCCGAAAATAAAGCAAAGTTTGTTCCTTTACCATCCCAAGTTGCACCTAAAGGATATACATTTCCCGGCCATAAAGCTACATACATAAGTAAATCTTGAATAATATTAGTTTTTCGGCAAATATTATTGACTTCAACTTTTTTGAATAATTAGTTAAAATCTAAGAGTTACTAATATTTTTTTAGAAGTCAATAACATTCAAATTTAACTTAAAAATAATATTGTTTACTCTATCATTAGTAATAAAATCTCTATTCCTTAAGTAGGAAAAATTAACGTAGAGGGCAACAGACTTAAGGAAAACTGCGCTGTTTGCGACACGCCGCGCAATCTGCTTCAGTCAAGCAGATGCTTGCGTTAGGATACGCTAACGCTAAAAGGTAAGGGTTTTAAACCCTCACTGTTGCCACAGCTTCTTGCAAGGTACGGCTCTTTACATGGCTCCAAATCATCTAAGTCAAATCCCCTTCTACCTTATTTAAATGCGATCGCTCTAGAGTCTAACACATAGTAAATTGACAAATAGTCTCATCCGGTCTGTAGAAATATGACAGCGTGTCTTTTGACACGATTTTACTATTACAGCAACAATGCTACGTAGTGACTGTTTTTACTTGGTGTGAAAGAGAACGTGAAAAAGGATTTTTTGTTGCTAACAGTTGCTTTACCTTTACTGATAGCATCTCCTAGTTATGCTGTTGAGAGTGAAATTGAGCAGAGAAATATTAATAAATCAACCGAAGTTATTTCAGATATTCCGAGTTTGAGTGAAATTGAGCTACCCGCCACTAATGCCGAATTATTATCTCAACAATCTGTACCGATTGAAGTTAATCCAGAAGAAACTCAACCAGAAACAGAGCAAACTCCGAGCGATGATGCAGACATTTCTATAGAAGCGATCGCAGAACCAGACAACCTACCCCAATCTACTCCAACTTACGTAATCGATCGAGAAGAAATTAAAAAGCAGGGTGCTGCAAGTTTAGCCGATATTTTGAAAAGAATGCCTGGTTTTGCAATCAATGATGTCGGTCATGGCGCAGATATTCACACAGGTACATACTACCGGGGAGCCTCAATTAATCAATCTGTATTTTTGATTAATGGTAGACAAATTAACACTAATATCAACACTTATCATGGTGGAACTGATTTAAATAGTATTCCTGTAGAGGCGATTGAACGAGTGGAATTATATAGCGGCACAGCCTCCGCTTTATTTGGTTCCTCAGCCTTTGGAGGAGTTGTGAATATTATCACCAAGGAAGGTTATGGCAAACCTAAATTGAGCGCTAGTGCAGAATTTGGCTCATTGAGTTTAAATAATCAACAAGTGACTTATGGTGGTTCATCCAATAGAGTCAAGTACAACTTTAGCTTTGAAAGATTCTTTACAGATAACCGTTACCGCGTTCCTGTAGGTGCAGCAAATCGTGACGAACAAGGATTTTTATTCAATGCAGACACAGCTACAAGTACCTACTTTGGTAGCATTGGAGTAGATTTAGATCGAAAAAATTCTTTGAATTTAGATGTTACTGCACTCAGTAGTCGTCGCGGTTTAATTTATTTCGGTTTCCCTCTCCAAAGAGATAGATTAGACCACGATGGTTTAAATGTTGGCTTATCTTGGAAAACTCGACTAGGTAATGGCGAAAGCTCTAATCTTACAACTTCAATTGGTTATAACCAAGATTATTTTAGCACCTATGGCCCTACAGGAGTATCATTTTATCGTAGAGGGTCTTTAGATACACAACAACTCACAGCCAGAGTCGATCATGAGTGGAAAATTACTGCCAATAATAAATTGCGTTGGGGATTAGATTTGAAAAACACCGATTTAATCGGTGATGTTTTGAGTACAGATCCTACTAGGATTACCGAAAACGAAAAGGAAGATCGGAGTTTGTTCAATACAGCTTTATTCGCTGTCAATACTTGGAATATTAGCGATAATTTTCTGATAGATTTAGGGCTAAGACAAAGCTTTGATAGCCAATTTGGAAACTATCTCAATCCTAGTGTTGGTTTACGTTATGTCGTCACGCCAATAGTAGCAGTGCGTGGAAGTTGGGCAGGGGGACAACGCAATCCTGGGTTGGATCAGTTATATGTTTATGATACAGTTCATGGTTGGGCACCTAATCCTGATTTAAGACCAGAAATTGGCTCAACTTGGACTGCGGGAGTAGATGTTAATTTTTCTCAAAATCTAATTGGACAGTTTACTTACTTTGGTAGTAGTATAGGCGATCGCTTGGGAGTCATCGCTGGAAAATGGGCAAACATTGGATTAGTAGATACCAATGGTTTAGAAGCTGCATTGCAATTAAAAATTGCCACTGGCTGGTCAACTTTCCTCAACTATACTTATACAGATGCCGAAATAAAAACAGGGACAGAGAAAGGTTTACAACTAGGTTTAATTCCTTACTCTGTATTGCAAACTGGTGTGGGTTATGAAAATTCAGGTTGGCAGGCTAACTTGTATGTTACCTACAATAGTGGCGCTCGCAGATTCATCTTCGTTAACTCTACTGACAAGCCTACAGATTTTGCACCGTCTTTCGTGAATTTAGATTTGAGTGGGCGTATACCTCTAACTAGCAATTTAGGACTGACAGTTTACTTAGAAAATCTACTCGGCGAGCAATATGAACGAGTTAATCGCATATATAGCCCTGGATTTACTTTTCGTCTGGGTTTAAACGCCAATTTTTAGGTATTCAATGTAGAAGGTTGCAGTTACAACCTTTCTACATTGAAATTGCATTACTATTTGCTGGCAGAGAAATTATATTCTCCAAGACTACCACCAATACCATTGCTCAAGAAAGCTGAAAAAGATCCTCCGATTCGCAGCGTAGAATCGGTTTGTGAGAGATTACCTTGATAGTACTGATAAGGAAAGTTACTAGAAGACTTACGGACAAAAGCAATACGTCCCGAACTAGGGCAATAGAAGCCTTCAATCGCATTCCCAAAGATGCTTCCAGAGATGGGTTTGCAGTTGAGAGCGCTTGCAGGTTGGGTGATAACAAGAGAGCCAGAACTTTGATTTCCTACTACAGACCAAGTGCCAGCCACGCTTGTCGGCCAGCCATCAGCATAAGCTGAACTTACCCCTGAAAATGTTCCACAACAGACAGCAATAGCTGTATATGTTTTTAAATTATTCTTCATAATTTATTATTGAAAAATAATACAATGGGTTTTATATGTAGCAAAAAAAATATCATCAAGAACGTAATAATTACTATTAAATTTATAAAAAATTACGAAAAATTACCCAGGTGATAATTCTTTTTATGAAGAATTTTTTGTTACTGTCCTTCGATACAAATAGCTGACATGAGAGCCAGAATTGAAAATAAAATACTTTTTATCCATCACGAAGATTTGCCAGAGTTTAAAAAGGGTGGTTCGGTAGTAAGAAATTCTTATTTTTGGGCATTACGTTCAATAGCTGGTCAAGCTTCACGTTATCGTGATTGGGAATACGAACCGGAGGTTTGGCTAGCGCTTTCACGAATGCTTTTATCGTTTGCTGAATCGGGGTATTTGGGTATTAGAGAAACTTTACTAGAGTTTCCCTTATCTCAAGGAGAAATTCCTAATTTGCTGCGAGATGTTTCCACTTGGGAGTAGAGATGTATTGTCATTGTTGTTAACAAACCCTCTGCCAGCTTTTGGTTAAAAATGATTAAGATTTAGAGATATCAAGCGATTGTCAAAAATATTTATATCTTCTAATTTGTAACCACCGCTTTTGAAATCTCCAAACATCTCTTCTACATAGATGCGTAGTGGCTTCTTGCAGGAGACGAGCGATCGCTATATATTTCTATTAAGGATTCAAACAAAGAAATGCAAAAATTAGAGGAAAGGTGGGCAACAGCCCACCCTAAACCATTATTTAATTGATACTACTTTACGGGTGCTTCAGTAGCAGACTTACCAACTAGCATTGCGGTATTTTCGTCGCTTTCAAGAATACCGAATTCAATCAACAACTCTTCTAACTCTTCCATCTCAATGGGGGTGGGGACGGCGAGTTTGTCGTTGTCGATGATCTTTTTAGCTAGTATCCGATATTCGTTACTTTGATTGCTATCAGGCGCGTACTCGTTAACAGTCATCCGGCGCAATTCTGCGTGTTGAACAATGTTGTCACGAGGTACGTAGTGAATCATTTGGGTGTTCAAACGTTTTGCCAAGGTTTCGATTAAATCGATTTCTCGGTCAACGTTACGGCTGTTACAAATCAAACCACCCAAGCGTACGCCGCCTGTGTGAGCATACTTGAGAACACCACGAGCAATGTTGTTAGCTGCATACATCGCCATCATTTCACCAGAGGTAACGATGTAGATTTCTTGTGCTTTACCTTCACGGATAGGCATAGCGAAACCACCGCACACAACGTCACCCAAAACGTCGTAACTTACAAAATCAACATCTTTGTAAGCACCGTTTTCTTCCAAGAAGTTGATAGCGGTAATAATACCACGACCAGCGCAACCCACACCAGGTTCAGGCCCACCAGACTCCACACAACGTACATCGCGGAAACCAGTAAGCATTACTTCTTCGAGTTCGATATCTTCTACAGCACCGCGTTCAGCAGCTAATTGCAGAACACTTGTTTGAGCTTTACTGTGTAGCATCAAACGGGTAGAGTCAGCTTTCGGGTCGCAACCAACAATTAGAATGCGTTGACCCATTTCAGCCATTGCTGCTAAGGTATTTTGAGAAGTAGTAGATTTCCCAATACCGCCTTTACCATAGAAAGCTATTTGTCTAATCTTTTCGTCAGTCATGGTTGTGTTTCCTACAATGATTTAGTTGATGAGTCGTAAGCTTGATGTAGTTGTTTACCCTTGGCGTCGTAGGGAAGTAGAGCCTATTGGCGTAGACGCGTAGCGACTTGTCGCTAGACATCGCATCCTAGCAAAAGCAGTTAAAATCAGAACATATTTACCCACGAAGCGATGGCTTAAGAGATAGATAAATCTAATCTCCTAATAACAAAGCCTTTGAAACTATGACTTCAGCATTATCAGTTGTTGCAACGAATCCCAAATGGTTGCTCAAGCCTCAAGAGTGGTTGCAGCATGAATTCAAATGAACGCAGATTTATTCCTTGAACCACACAACCAACCAAATTGCAATCCACTCTTAAATGGTTGCTACAACTTGTCTGATTTTGCTGATGTCAAGTAACCAAGAAAATCTATAGTGCTTCTCGTTTCGTGATTGATGCAGCAAGATAAATTCCAGCCTAAAAGTGGTAGCTACCAGTGCAGTAATATAATATCTGCACAGACAACATCTGATACTTCGGCTTAGATAATATCTTGGTGACTTTTGACAGATGGCTAAATTCCTATAAATTATGGAAAGACACCATTCTGCTTGAAGTTTTCGTTTCCAAAGTCAGCAACTGCTTCAACTTAGTTTGCGGTTGAAAACGTTTACTTCCGCAAGACGAAGTTAGTAAATATTCTGTATTTCTATTGAATTGTCAGGCTGTACTAAGAGTCTT
Source organism: Nostoc sp. ChiSLP03a (assembly GCF_034531215.2). Lineage (NCBI taxonomy): Bacteria > Bacillati > Cyanobacteriota > Cyanophyceae > Nostocales > Nostocaceae > Nostoc > Nostoc sp. ChiSLP03a. The sequence continues at coordinate 49,380 of NZ_JAVRBQ020000104.1, read as the reverse complement.
TCTTCCCAGACTCCAAGAGTAATTGCCTTGGCGGGTAATGCTCTAGCTAGGTTAGCCAACTCTTATTGGCTCGTACCCAGATAAATTTTGATTGACTTCAAGTTGTTACAAAGGCTACGATCCTACTCAATCTAGTTTTAGATTTTCGTTAAAAAAAGATGTAGCTAATTGAAGGGGACTTACCAGAGCAAAAAAACTTTCTTGAGCTTGCCTCAAACTTGTCTTGAAGTCTTTTTGTGTTTTCACTTGTTTGATTCCTATAAAAACCATAACATACATCCCACTAATTAATTTGCCGAATCTCAAATTATTTATCTATTTAATAGAACATTATCTTTAAAACCTTTAATAGTCATAGGTTACACCCTCATTATTAACTAGTTAATGAAATTATTTATCCTAGCCAATATGTGCAGTTAGATACTTTTGGAAATTTGATAAAAGTATTTAAAACTAATGTTTGATAAAGAAAACAGAAATTCTTATTTTTGCAGTCAAAAATTTTGTCATCATATTGAACTAGTAGTCTCCCTAGTAGCTTCTCGTAACCGCTCCACATCGCGCATCGGTGGCGCACCAAACAGCCGCTTGTACTCCCGGTTGAAGTGCGAGGCATCATCATAACCCACGCGGTAGGCAGCACTGGTAGCATCAAGCTTTTCCCCCAGCATCAGACGGCGAGCCTCCTGGAGCCGCAGTTGCTTTTGGTACTGCAAGGGACTCATGGCAGTGACAGACTTGAAGTGATGGTGGAAGCCCGATACACTCATTCCCAGCTCTTGTGCAATGCTTTCAATCTTGATCGGTTCGTTAAAATCTTTACGAAGTCGCTCGATGGCTCTGGCGATGTGGTAGGTGTAGCCACCGAGAACTGCAATATGACGGAGCCGATTACCTTGCTCTCCCATCAAGAGTCGGTAAATGATTTCCCGCTTAATCAGTGGTGCGAGAACATGAGCTTCAGCAGGGGAATCTAAAAGCCTGACGAGCCGCACTACAGCGTCCAACAGATTTGCATTCAATGGACTTACGTCAATCGCTTTCACATCAGCACGACTGCGCGATGAGGTATACCCTGCCTCGACCATCACTGAGCTAACGAGGGTGGGGTCGAGATCGAGGCGAAGGCTAAGGTACGGTTGCGCCTTGGAGGCTTCCAGAATTTGGCTGACAATTGGCAGTTCGACCGTAGCCAGCAGATAATGCATCGGGTCGTACTGATAGCGATCGCTACCCAAAAGAACTTCTTTGCTGCCCTGAGCGATCGCACAAAAGGCAGGAATAGAGACACTATGAACGCATTCCGAAGGCGAAGAGGAGCGGTTGAAGTGCAAACCTTTGAGCGGCTCAATCGTCCCATCATGAGGAATCGCCTGGGCAATCCGCTCAGTCAGTTCGTCTCTGTTGGCTTGCGCTCTGTCTGCCTCGCGCTTTGCCTGCGGGTTGTTCATTAAATCGCGATCGGACTTTTCACTCGTTTTAACAGCGTTCATTTCTAAGTTTGCAGGATTGTACAATAATCTTAGACGATCGTTTTATTGTTTGTTCTCCAAAATGCCTAAGATAAAGCTAAAGCAATCAAAAACGATTCCAACTTCTTGCAAGCGTCTAGATTTTTATTCAATAAAAAACTCAGTTTTGATTGGGTAAGGGACTCACCTACTGACAACCAAAACGGCATCAAAGCTAACCTTGCTTCTTAAAAAATCCATCCCTATCGATAGAGAAGCGATAAATGCTCAATCTCTACGATTGGGACAGCCACCGAAATGGCATCAAGTGAAGAAATTAAGAAATGGACATCAAAAAAAGTGGCTCACAGCCTTCCGCTAAAGGATCGGCTGAGTATTTTACCGGCACTGTCCGCATTGACCCCCTGTTCCAAGCCTACGATCGCCTGCTCAAGTCTGATGTGAAGTACCGCTTCGTGATTGATATGGCATCCCTGAAATCTGAGTAACCGAGTGGAACCTCGAAGAAGTAACAATCCAAAAGGACTCTTCACCAATCAAGAATTGGTAGGCGAAGCACTCAAACCTTACCGCGATCGCGTCGGCGCAGCAAACATCGAGCTAACACAGGACGAATTGAAGAGCATCGACGAGGCATTGGCGCAAATTACAGTGGGTCAGCGACAAACAATACCAGACGTGACCGTGGAGTAAGACAGATTTAACCTTTAATTCAAAGACAGGAGTTCAAAAAATGCAAAAGCGCAAACTTGGAAATAGTAATCTGGAAGTCTCGGCGATCGGGCTGGGCTGTATGGGCATGAGCTTTTCCTATGGCCCGGCCAAAGACATACAGGAGATGACCGCTCTTCTGGGGGCTGCCGTCGATCGCGGCATTACATTCTTTGACACTGCTGAGGTCTACGGCCCGTTCTTAAACGAAGAGCTTGTGGGTGAAGCCCTCGCTCCCTTCCGTGGGCAAGTGGCGATCGCCACCAAATTCGGGTTCGACATCAGTCCGAATTCCGATCCTCGTGGGATGAAGGGTTCACCCGGATTGAATAGCCGACCGAAGCATATTAAGGAAGTCGTGGAGGGTTCGCTCAAGCGACTCAAAGTGGAGGCGATCGACCTGCTCTATCAGCACCGGGTTGACCCGAACGTGGCGATCGAAGATGTGGCAGGAGCGGTGAAAGAACTGATTCAGGAGGGTAAAGTGAAGCACTTTGGACTCTCGGAAGCAGGAGTGCAAACGATTCGTCGCGCCCACGCCGTTCAGCCGATCGCGGCTCTCCAGAGTGAGTACTCACTATGGTGGAGAAAGCCTGAAGCGGAAGTGATACCGACCCTGGAAGAACTCGGCATCGGCTTTGTCCCCTACAGCCCATTGGGCAAGGGCTTTCTCACGGGCAAGATCGACGAAAACGCGACTTTTGACAGTTCCGACTTTCGCAGCACCCTGCCTCGCTTCACTAAGGAGGCTCTGAAGGCAAATCAAGCCCTGATCGATCTGCTCGGCAGCATCGCCGAACAAAAGCAAGCGACCCCTGCTCAAATTGCGATCGCCTGGCTCCTTGCCCAGAAACCGTGGATTGTTCCGATTCCAGGCACTACAAAGCTGCATTGCTTGGACGAAAACATCGGGGCAGTCTCAGTCGAACTCACACCCGACGATCTGCGTGACATCGATGACGTCGCCTCCAAGATCGAGGTGCAAGGCGCTCGGTATCCCGAAAAGCTAGAGCAAATGACTGGTCGTTAAACTGGCACTAACTTAAGCCGTATAGTAGGCAGCGTAAGGGTTGTAGAGAAGTAGAGGGGAAAGAGTTTGCAACAAAGCACTTTACTCAAAAGTTCCCCATCCTCTTGTTTGCTCCTCTGCTCCCTTGCTGCCTCGACAATTTACCTTTTGTTAACGTGAGTTCGACGAACCTCTCCCTCCGAGCCTCCCTCTTTGAAACCCAAAGGGAGGAGCAATGAAAAATTCAGCTTTTGCTCCCCTCTCCGACACGGAGAGGAGTTGGGGGAGAGGTCAAATAATACTTGTCGAACTCACGTTTTGTTAGTGCCATTCGATACTGACACCTGTGCAACTAGCGCTTGTGATGATTTCGCATAGATTTATGAATCTTCTTCCATCGTTCTTTCTCAGCTAATTGCGCCCTTTGGTCTTGTTTGCGGTTAAGGTAGTCGAGTTCTTTTTGTAACTTTTGGTAGCTAAGAAACCTGGAATAATCAAGTTCTCCCTCAGCCAAAGCCTGCTGCACAACACAACCCGGTTCGTTATGATGCTGACAATTGCGGAAATGGCATTCTTGCGCCAAAGTTTCGATGTCTGCAAAAGTTTCTTGCAAACCTTCATCACCTGCCCAAATTGGGATTTCCCGCATTCCTGGAGTATCAATAATTAATCCGCCAGTAGAGAGCAAAATCAACTCACGATTAGTTGTTGTGTGTCTACCTCGGTCATCACCTTGCCGTACTGGTTGCACAACTTGCACTGATGTGCCTTGCAGTTGGTTAGTGATGGTGGATTTACCAACACCAGAAGACCCCAACAAAGCAACTGTCTGTCCTGGTTGCAAGTAAGGTTTTAAGGCATCCAATCCTTGATGATTGGTGGCACTTAAAACTGCAATTGGTACACCCAAAGCAACTGCTTCTATTTGGGTTAAATACTCTTCTAGAGAATTGCACAAATCTGCTTTATTTAACACAATTACCGGATTTGCACCACTTTCCCAAGCCAGAATCAAATAACGCTCAACTCTTCTTGGGTTAAAATCGCCATCCAGCCCTGAGACTAAGAAGACTGTATCAATATTTGCTGCAACAATTTGTTCTTCTGTTTTACTACCCACCGTCTTGCGAGAAAATTTGCTTTTCCTGGGTAAAATCTCGTTGATAGTGGCTCGTCCTTCAGATTCTCTGACACTAATCGCAACCCAATCTCCAACGGCGGGAAAATCTTGTGGTTGAGAAGCACGATGCCGCAATTTACCTGAAACTTCTGCTGAAAGTTCCCCTTGTTCGCTATAGAGGGTGTAAGTATTTCTGTATTCAATGGCAACCCTACCAACGCTAAATCCTTGTAAGCGATAGGGTTCAAAGCTGCGAGCAAAAAAGTCACTCCAGCCTAAATAATCCAAATTCATTGATGTTTCCTCGATGTGTGCTACTTGTTTTGCACAAGGTTCCACAGAGGAAGACACTTCTATGCAGGAGAACTCCCCACACCAGAATGTCTGTGAATTCTAGTTTTCATTCCTGTAGAAAAGAGGACTGAACAGAATCTCTGCGCCTTGTGTTCTTTGAGTTGAAATGGTCAAAGTAACCCGGACTGCTAGCAACTGTGTCATAGTTCGTGCTCCTTATGTACTACAGTAAATAATCTACATTATTACATTAGCCTATTCCAGAAAATTCGTTTAAATTATGCAATTTTAAGATATTTATCGCGGATTGAAAGACCAATGCACAAGTTTGCACATTATCAAAACAATTTTGGTAAAAAATATCTTTTTATCTTTCACCAACTTCTAGCGAAAGAAAGAGTTTGAGGCTGAGTATCTCTGTAATCATGAATGCGGATAAGTGTTTACCTGCTAAATAACTGATATGCCGCAATATTTCGGAAAACTACCCACAACTAACCAAGCTTGGACAACTATTAGCAATGTAAAAACTGTAACTTGGGAAAATAATATTGTTAATTTTGACTGTGGCGACTCACGCCTGACTATCAGTGTACTTACTCCGAATTTAATCCGCGTGCGTTTCGCACCAACTGGGGAATTTATGCCTCGCCGCTCTTGGGCAGTGACGCCAGATGATGCAGAATGGGCAATAACACCTTTTGCAGTCCGCGAAACTGAAGCAACGGTAGAAATTGAAACAGAACAGATTCGTGTGTGCGTTCAGCGAGAAAAGTGTCGCATCGCCTGTTTTGACAAAGCTAATCGTCCCTTCGCCCAAGATGCGGATATGGGGATGGGTTGGCGGATGGGTGCAGTTGCAGGGTGGAAGAAAATTGCAGCCGATGAACATTTCTATGGCTTTGGCGAACGCACAGGCTTTCTGGATAAACTCAGCGAAGTAAAAACTAACTGGACAACAGATGCCTTAGATTATGATTCACTGACTGATGAAATGTACCAGGCTATTCCATTTTTTATGGCTTTGCGCCCGCAGGTAAGCTATGGCATCTTTTTCAACACCACTTTTTGGAGTCAGTTCGATATCGGTGCTGAACAACCAGGTATTTGGAAGATGGAAACTCGTGGCGGTGAATTGGATTATTACATTATCTACGGCCCCGAACCAGCCCAAATCCTGGAGACTTACACTCAACTAACTGGGAGAATGCCATTACCGCCGAAATGGGCGCTAGGTTATCATCAATGCCGTTGGAGTTACGAATCAGAAAACGTTGTGCGGGAACTAGCAAAGGAATTTCGTCAACGCCGCATTCCCTGCGATGTTATTCACTTGGATATTGACTATATGCGGGGCTATCGAGTGTTTACTTGGAGTCCTCAACGCTTTGCCAACGCGGCAAAACTGATTAGTGATTTAGCAAAAGATGGTTTCAAAACAGTCACAATTATCGATCCTGGTGTGAAGTATGAACCAGAAGGTAATTATCATGTTTTTGACCAAGGAATAGAAAACGATTATTTTGTGCGTAAAGCTGATGGTACGTTGTTTCACGGCTATGTTTGGCCTGAAAAAGCTGTTTTTCCTGATTTTTTACGTCCTGATGTGAGTAACTGGTGGGCTGATTTACACAAAAGCCTAACTGATATTGGTGTGGCAGGAATTTGGAATGATATGAATGAACCTGCCATAAACGATCGCCCTTTCGGCGATGATGGAGAAAAGATTTGGTTTCCCCTAGATGCGCCGCAGGGGGGAAGGGGAGCAGAGGGGCAGGGGAGCAGAGGGGCAGAGGAGAATTTATCTACGTCTACTCATACAGAAGTGCATAATTTGTATGGATTGATGATGGCTAAAGCTTCTTATGAAGGGTTGCAACGGCATCGAAGTTCAGAGCGATCATTTGTGTTAACGCGATCGGGTTATGCTGGTGTGCAACGCTGGTCTTCTGTGTGGATGGGAGATAACCAATCGTTGTGGGAGCATTTGGAAATGTCTCTGCCGATGCTTTGTAACATGGGACTTTCGGGTGTGGGATTTGTGGGTTGCGATATTGGCGGGTTTGCTGGTAACGCCACTGCTGAATTATTCGCTCGGTGGATGCAGGTAGGAATGCTTTACCCATTGATGCGCGGTCACTCGGCAATGTCTACTGCTCGTCATGAACCTTGGGTATTTGGCGATCGCGTTGAAAATATCTGTCGAGAATACATTAATCTACGTTACCAATTACTTCCCTATATTTATAGTCTTTTTTGGGAAGCGGCAACGACGGGCGCACCGATTTTAAGACCATTATTATACCACTTCCCCAACGATCCGAAAACCTATAGCCTCTACGATCAAGTATTGCTAGGTGCATCGCTGATGGCTGCACCAATTTACCGCCCTGGAGTGGAGCATCGAGCTGTCTACTTACCCGCTGGCACTTGGTATGATTGGTGGAGTGGCGATCGCTATGAAGGGCCAATTCACATTCTTGCTCATGCACCATTAGAAAGAATGCCACTGTATGTCCGTAGCGGTGCGATCGTTCCTATGCAACCTGTCAGCCAATACGTTGATGAATCGCCACTCGGCCAGATTCGGTTACGAGTTTGGCCTGGTAAGAACGAATATCAGTTATTTGAAGATGATGGACAGACAAGCAAGTATCAAGATAATAACCACTCAATAACTAACATCCGTGTATTTACCCAAGCAAGCCAAACAGTAGTGGAAATTGCAGCAAGAGTTGGAAAGTGGACACCTCCAACACGCGAAGTGATTGTAGAGCTTGTTGGTGTTGGAGAGCAACGCTTTCAAGATGACGGTAAGCCACATAGTCTGCAATTCTGAAATACTCGTAATGGTGGCTCAAAAACCACCATTATTTTTTATTTTAAATTATGCACGAAAAAATATGCATAGAGGTAGATGAAAAAGCAGCGGAAGTGTAATCTAAAATACAAGGAACATTAATGATTAGCTCGTAAGAAATACGTAAGTTTACTACGCTAGATAGATGCGGTTAGAGAACACTCAATGTTAAATATTAACCGCTTGCGACTGCAAGATAGATTTAAAATTTCTACAAATGCACTTGTGGCAAGAGTCGCAAGTGCGATCGCTGTTTTTGTTGGTAGCTTGGTATTAGTTGGCTGGTGTCTTGGTATTGAAGTTCTTAAGCGCGGCTTCCCTGGTAGTCCTGCCACGATGAAAGTCAACACAGCGCTTTGTTTTGTGTTGTGTGGTGTGTCGCTGTGGCTATTTTTAAAAGAGGAGCAGGGGAGGCAGTGCGGTCTTGGGGAGCCAGTGCGGTCTTGGGGTTTCCCCAAGTGGAGCATCTGGCGTGGTTTCCCCCAGGAGCAACTGCCGTCGAGCAGAGGGGAAAGAAGAATTCAAAATTACCCGCATAGTTCCACAGCCTCCTTGCCCGTACTTACTTTTCTTATCTCTCAGGTCTGTGCAATAGCTGTCACCACAATTGCGGCGCTTACTCTGTGTCAATATATATTCGGTTGGAATCTGGGCATTGATGAGTTGGTGTTCCGTGATTCGCAAACTAGTATAGCGACATTGCATCCGGGGCGAATGGGAGCGAACACAGGACTGAACTTTATCCTGGTCAGTGTCGCCCTACAGATTCTGATTCATCCAAAAACCCACCGCAGTTATTGGTATGCTCAAATTATCGCTCTGATTGCTACTTTAATTTCCTTTCAGGCACTGATAGGCTATGCCTACCAAGTGAAAGTTCTTTACGGACTCGCCCCTTATACAACATCAATGGCGTTACATACAGCGGTGTTGTTCCTCTTACTAAGTATAGGTATTCTGTGGGCGCGGGCAGAACATGGCTTAATGAAGGTAGTTACAAGTGATAGTTACGGCGGCTTACTTGCACGTCGTTTACTAGTTGCCGCGATCGCAGTACCTTTTATATTAGGATGGGTAATTGTCGAAGGTCAACGGGCAGGACAATACGATCCGGCATTTGCAGTATCGGTGTTTGCGATCGTTCTGATTGTAATTTTTACTATTTTGATTTGGCAAAGTGCCAGGGTTATTGAACGCCTCAGCTATCAACGCGACCTTGCCCAAGAAGCACTGAGAACCTACGAAGCTAAACTAGGGAGTTTTGTAGATGCTAACGTCATCGGTATCCTCTTTAGCGATGTATATGGCGGTATCCAGCAGGCAAACGAGGAATTCTTGAGGATGATTGGTTACGCGCAGGAGGATTTGTTAACTGGTAAGTTAAGTTGGCGCAATCTCACACCACCAGAGTATTTATACTTAGACGAGCGAGGTATCGCTGAAGCCCAAGGAAACACCAACGCTGCTTGTACGCCCTACGAGAAAGAATTTATTCGCAAGGATGGTAGCCGTATCCCGATTTTAGTTGGTTACGTGCTGCTAGGAGAAAACCGCGAAGAGTCAGTAGCCTTTATCCTCGACTTGAGCGAACGCAAACAAGCAGAAGCAGAGCAACAAAAATTAGCATCGTTGGTAGAAAATAGCTCTGACTTTATCGGCATTGCCACCCTTGAGGGTCAATTACTCTACATAAATGATGCAGGTCAAAAGTTGGTAGGGTTTGCCAACCTGAATGAAGTCAGGCAAAAAGCAGTATTAGATTACTTCATGCCCAAAGACAAAGCCTATTTTCAAAAATATATACTGCCGACTGTGCTATCAGAAGGGCGCTGGCAGGGAGAATTCTGCTTCCGGCATCTCCAAACAGGTCAACCGATACCAGTTGATTACAATGTCTTCACTGTTACAGATAACAAAACAGGTCAGCCAATTGCCTTAGCAACTGTGACTCGCGACATCAGCGAGCAAAAGCAGACCCAGGAACAAATCTTACAACTAAACAGGGATCTACAGCGCCGCATTACTGAATTACAAACTTTGTTGGAGGTAATTCCCATTGGAATTGGCATTGCCGAAGATCCAAAATGCCAAAATATTAAGGTCAACCCTGCTTTTGCCAAGCAGTTGGGGATATCGTCAGATACAAATGCTTCCCTTACTGCTCCCTTGGATGAAAAACCGACAAGCTTTAAAGTCTACCGCCAGGGAAGGGAACTTTCAACAGAAGAACTCCCAATGCAGTACTCTGCTGCTCATGGTGTTGAGGTTATCAATTATGAACTCGATGTCATTCATGAAAATGGCAAAATTGTCAAGGTGTTGGAGTACGTTGCACCCCTGTTTGACGAAGAGGGTAAAACCAGAGGAAGCGTTGGTGCATTTTTAGATATTACGGAGCGAAAACAGGCAGAGAAAGCACTGCTAAATCAGCAAAAATGGCTAGAGGATGTGTTAAATCTGATGCCAAGACCGTTGCTGTTTATTGAACCAGGAACGGCGCGGGTAACTTTTGCCAATCGTGCCGCTGACGAATTAGCTGGAGGCGAATTTCCCAAAGGGATACCCGCCGAAGATTATCACACAGCTTACTACTATACAGATACCGCTGGCGATCGCATCCCCAATGAACTGATGCCAGGAGTACGGGTTGCCCGTGGCGAACGCCTGAATGGATTGGAGGTGGACTGGCACACTCCTGCTGGCGTGCTATCTATACTAGTATTTGCTGATACCTTGCCAGCAATGCACGGTCATCCGGCTACCTGTATCTTGGTGTTCCAAGATATCAGCAACCTCAAGGTTGCACAAAAAGCACTCTCATTAGGTTACAAAAGGCTAAAGCTACTATTTGACACAGCCAACGATTTATTATCGAGTCAGCAACCAGTAATACTAATCGATAGCGTCTACCAAAAACTAAGAGACCAAATTGGTTTAGATATTTACTTTAACTATTTGGTTGAGGATAACTCTCAGGTAATGCGGCTAGAGTCTTACTGCGGCTTTTCCCAGGAGATAGCAAAGCAAATCGAGTCCTTGGAATTTGGTGAAGCGGTTTGTGGGACTGTCGCCCAGGAGCGTTGTGCAATTGCTCTAGAAAATGTGCAGCAATCAATTGACCCGAAAACAGAATTGATTCGTTCTTTAGGAATTACAGCTTATTATGCATACCCATTAATCGCCCAAGGACGATTGTTGGGTACTCTTTCTTTTGGCAGCCGCACTCGGTTAAGCTTCACCGACAATCAAAAAGGGATGATGCAAGCAGTATGCGACCAAATAGCGATCGCAATGGAACGGGCTAGTTTAATTGCTTCTTTGCAACAACAAACTGAGCAGTTACAACAAGCCAACCGAATGAAGGATGAGTTTCTAGGGATATTATCGCACGAATTGCGATCGCCCCTCAATGCCATCCTTGGCTGGGCGCAATTACTGCAACGAAGCAAGCTCAGTGATAGCCAAATGGCTAGAGCAACGGAGACAATTGAGCGCAACGCCAAAGCGCAAACCCAGTTAATTGAAGACCTGCTGGATATATCGCGGATGAGTAGAGGTCAGTTACGCCTCAATGTCCGTACTTGTAATTTGGTTCCCATCATTGAGTCAGCCATCAAGACTGTTAGTTTAGCCGCCCAATCCAAGGAAATCGATTTGAGATTTTCCCTAATTTCCTCAAAAGCAACACCAAATTCAGATAGGGAATTAGGAGTTAATCGCGAAAATCTCGAATTTCCAGCAGCACAATTTCAAACTAATCAACATTCAAATGACAGCAAGCCGAGTGAAAATTCTCAATATTTAGTTTCCGGGGATTTCGAGCGCTTACAACAAATTATCTGGAATCTGCTATCCAATGCCATCAAATTTACACCCGTTGGCGGAAGGGTAGAGTTGCAATTGTCAGTGGTTAGTGGACAAGAAAAACAACAGACAACAGATAAATATGCCCAAATTCAGGTGATTGATACAGGCATTGGTATCAGTCCTGATTTTCTTCCTTACGTTTTCGATCGCTTTCGTCAAGCTGATAGTTCTAGTACTAGAATCTATGGTGGATTAGGACTAGGATTAGCGATCGTCCGTCATTTAGTAGAATTACATGGCGGTACTGTCCGCGCAGATAGCCCAGGCAAAGAACAAGGAGCGACGTTTACCGTCAAACTACCACTTCTGAAGAATGCCCACCTCGGCTCTTTTGCCCCTCTGCCCCCACCCCCTGGAGTTTAGTCAGCGACATCAGTATGCCCCACGAGGATGTGAGAACAAAAGAGAATTCCAGCCGCAACGTTGACAGATGATGCTATTACGAAAGACCAAATATTATTTTAGAGACGGCGATTCATCGCGTCTCTTGCCTTAACCAAAGAGTATTAGAGGTTGTTTGAAAAGTCGTAAAGTATACCAGAGACCCTACTTCCATTCCTCTCCCCGAAAGGTCGAGAGGCTTTAAAACCCCCATTCCCTTGTAGGGAAGGGGGGCTAGGGGGGTTAGGTTTCCGAGGTCTAGAAGTTACTAAAAATACTTTTCAAACATCCTCTTAGGACGGACTTAGAAATGGGGCATTGGGGAATAGGAATTAAATTCACCCCTATGTCTCCTAGAGAAAGAGGTTCGTTGCCTTATCTATATTTTCATGAATCAAATAGGACTGCGATAATGCCCGAATAATTGAGTTTTTATTCCCATAGTAATTAGCCACTTTCTTACTAAGTGCCTTAATTGAAGTAGCCCCTTCTACTTATCGAGACTCAGCAGGTTGTTGCAGGCGTAATAGAGTATTGTAAACCTGCCTTTTTAAAATCGTATTATTTTGTAGTTCTATAGTAATTTTATTGAACTGTTCAAATTTCAAACCATTATCTTCAACAATTTTTTGAGCGTGGTTACAGTAGTTAACTGCGATATCTTGAGCCTTCTTTGGAAGACCATTTATGCTATTAGAATCGTTGCAAACAATTTGGGGGATTTCTCCATTGCCAATAAGTTTTTTAATTTCTTCAAAAGCATTTTGACGGGCTGGCTCCATTGCTAGCACGGCTTGAGCGTAACTGTCGATTTCAGTATTGTTAACTATTGGTGCTGGAGTTTGAGCGTCAGCTTTAGAACTCAATGAAAAACCATTAAAAATCAAACTTGCAGTAGCGATCGCACCGAACAATAACGATCGCGACAGGGTTCGCTTTCGGCCAGTTCTGGAAATTAAATCAGAAATTTTCTTCATATAGTGTATGACACGAAACTACATCAGGGATATTATAAGAACTTTGAATTATTTTCAGAGTTGGAAGTTCCAGGAACTGCTCAATAGATTAAGCTTTTATATTTGATTGTCAATTTCCTCGGCATACTTGACAAAGTTCGATAACTTTAGTCTGGAGTGTTGACATTTCTGATGCTCCTTGCTTAAGGCTAACCTCTAATTCCAGCAGTAGGGGTAAGCAAAAGATTAACTGTTGCACAGAAAGCAGCTTAATTTCTTGCTGTAAGAAGTAAATTCGTTTGGGATTACCGATGTCAGCGGCAATAGCGATCGCTTGTTGATTCCGTTCCCCACTTTCTATCATAATCTTCACCCACAGCCAGGTGCGAAATTGTCCAATCAGTGTTGCAACTATCCGTAATCCCGGCTCGTCAGCATTGCTCAAATCTGCTAGTGTTGTCAAAGCTTTACCTGTATCTCCTGTTCTGATTGCTGCTGCTAATTGTAAGCTATTTTGGGTAGTATTTCTTACTAACTTTGTAACAGTATCTGTGTCTAAAGGCTGATTGCTATCTTGAACATATAGCCGTAATTTCTCTAACTCATTGTAAAGGAGCCGTGTATCATTTCCTACGGCTTCTGCCAACAGATGGGAAGTATTGGCAGTCAGTTTCACGCCTACAGTCTGGGCTGCTTGATTAACAGATTGCACCAGTAATTCTGTTTTCCAAGGTGGGATAAGAGGAAATTCTCGGAATTCGGTAGCAAACTGTTTTAACAATTTCGTGGATTTGAGGCGTTCATCTGGCTTATTGCGGCTGGTGAGCAATAAAAATGAGTTTTCGGGAATGACACTTAGCGATCGCCCCAATTCTGCCAACACATTCTCTGGACAGTGCTGACACAGAGTAGTGTTTATCAGCCATACCAAACGCCCACCAGCGCCAAAAGTAGGCGTCATCACTTGATTTAACGCCTGGATAGCAGCATCAGCTCGATCTGGGGAGAATGCAGTGTAATTAAAACTTGTCCATTGGGGATCGAGGACGCGATCGCGCAAAAGTGCGATCGCCTTTTCCATCGCAAAATCATCTTCACCCCAGTAAACATAGATTGGCATAGATAAACCTCTTAGTAGATGGGCATTAGGAGTGCTGAGTTAGGAGTTAAGAGTTAGGAGTTTTGTTTACCCCCTTGTCCATAGGTGTCAACTTAACGCAAAACCGCTTGTCCGCCGGGAATTGAAATTCCCGTCTCATCGCTAAAGTCATCTGAAGATGACTAAATATCGCCAAAAATCTCCAGTCTACTTCAGTAGAGTTAAGCTAAAAGCCGGAAAATTTATTTCTGGGCGGGGATGTAAGCCAACAGATAAGCTATTTCTAGCTGAAGTTGACACCTATGCCCCTTGTCCCCCTATCTCTCTCATCTCCCCATTCCCCATTCGCAAAAATTAAATACTTTTGAAATCATTCTCTTAATCAAGGTAATTTTCCCTAAAATCTATCAAGTGAGAGCGTGAGGCTATGAAGATTGGACGACAACTATCAAACTTACTTAAATCGGTTAGCAAGACTGACGCTGCCAGAAGCCTACAGATCCCAAGCCCAGCATATTCAGGAATCTTCTAAATTTCAGCTAAATTCTGGGTTGAGACAAGCGGCATCCTTTCCTGGCTATACGCTAATTACCCCGCCGGCAGAAGAAGAATCACACAATTCTGCTTTCTATGCCAAATTACAGACTTATCAACAGGAACTTTTGCAGTTGCCTGTAAACCGTAATTTGATTGTACCTGTACCTCCTGCTAGCTTCCATCTGACTTTAGCGGATTTAATTTGGGACAATGCTTACCTTGATGCCTACGAAAAAAATCCTAAATTTGACGAGGAGTTACACTCTTGTTTAGCTGAAATATTTCAAAAATATCAACAATTGATGACAAACAGAAGTCATCCAATTAAATGGCAAATGCTGGGACTAATACTGATGCCAAGAGCCATAGCCATTTGTTTAGTCCCCCAAGATGAACGTTGTTACGAGGAAATTATTCAATTTCGTCGAACAATTTATCAAAATCCCAAGTTAATTGCCTTGGGTATTGAGCAGCATTATCACTTCACAGCCCATGTTACATTAGCCTATTTTGGGGAGGTTTCATCTGACCTAGACCGGATAAATTTCAGCACTATACTTTCTCAATTGAATGAACAATGGCTGTTGAATTTGCCCGAATTCTCGATCGATCGTGTTGAATTACGAAAGTTTGACAACATGACACACTATTATCGCGAATCAGACTGGCCGATTTTGGATTTTTAAGTAATTAGTTAGTATTTAGTAGTCAGTGAGTAATACTGACTACTAATAACTTGTTTGAAAAGTGGTTGGCTGTGATTTTAATCGAATTTTTACCCCCCTTAATCCCCCCGTGTGTATTGGGTGAAAACTGGAAAATCTAGTTCCCTTCCCAATACATACGGGGAGGGGTAGGGTGGGGTAAAAAAACGTTGATACACCAATTATGAATTTTCAAACATCCTCTAAATACTCATTATTAATTAGCTTAAAATTTCAGTTGTTGATAACCGAGGTAAATTGCTTCTAAAAAAACATCAGGCGTAACAGCTTCTGGCAATTTTTCTAAATTAATAATAGCTTTAACTTGCTCGGCTAGCTTTAGAGATAGTGAGGTTCTTGCCTTTAACGACATTGCACCGCGTCGCTGTAAATACTCACGAATAACAGCAAAATCATCTGGCATCAATTGCGAGAAATCAGCAATTTCAATTAACTGTTCATAAAGTCCTTTTGCTTGTTCTGAAATTGTCAATCTTGCAGATGCAGTTGGTGCTTGGGTTTGAATTACAATTGTGCCAGCAGCCAAATCACCTAAGCGTTTTTCACGGCTACCCAACATAATTAAAAAAGCACCGATAAACAAAGTTTCATCAAAGGGTCGCAGTAAAGCACGTAGCGTTGCTTGTTGTAGCCCGATCAATCTACCATCATCTCGAACTACACGAATTTTAGCAAATCGTTTACCAGGAGTTTCCCCAAACCATAAGGTTTCAAAAAATACAAAATAGCCGATGTAAATTACAAAGGCGATAATGAAGAAAATTGCTAACAACCAAATATCTAAACTTGGTAATTTAGCAAAAAAGTATTCAACAAAATTTAACAGCTGTGTTGAGAAGACACTCCAAGTAAGGACAAACAGAAGCAAAGTTACACCCAACACTGTATAGTCAATCAGGAGTGCCAAAACTCGATTCCCGATTCCCGCTAGAGTGAATTCCAACTCTACACTTTCTGGAGTCTGGAATGTGATGCGATTAAAAAAGCGCATATTTTAACTAATTCAAAATTAATAGAGTTGGATTAAGATGTTGAGTTAACGAAAATCTTGCGAGGGAGGTTCTCGTAATTGCAAACCTAGACCTTCACGCCGACTACGCAAGTCCAAGTATAAAACAGCTTTTAGTGCTTGCCAGAATGGCATGACTAAAACTCCACCGATCAAACTGCCAATCACAGAAATAATATACACAATCGAGTAAATAGCAGTACCAGGCTCAAGTTTAATTAGGAATAAGCTAGGTATATAGTTTAATGCAAACACCAACGGCATTGTAACGATAAAACCAACTAAAACAATGCCTTGAATGCGAAAGACTGAGGCTTTAGTTAACTCCCAACTTCTGGCAACACTTTCGCCACCATTGATATTTTCTTCAACTGCTAAAGGCACTTCAGCTACTATCCAACGAGAGTAGAACCAGGTTAGTCCTAATAATATAATGCCTGCCGTTACAATTATTACCAATGTGGTTATGACTATAACGCCTGAAGTACCTAATATTCCTCCTAATGCTACTCCGATCAAGCTAGCTACTACACCGCCCACGATCGCTAATCCAATATAAATTAGCAGTAAATATATACCTACTTGCAAACCAACTCTTAAAAATGACCAAAGACGTGGATTAATATGGCTCCTGGCAGTTTGAACACCTTCAGGTTGGTAAATCAATTCTCCAAAAGCCAAGCGTGAAATTAGTCCAGAAATGGCTGCATATTTTGCCCAACCATACACAGGAAGCAGAACCCACAAATGAGCGATCGCAGCTAGGTTAAGATAAGTCTTCAAATGAGAACGATACAACCGTACCGCAGCACTGACAACGTTACCGATACTCAGTGGTTGTATCTGGCCGGAAGATCCAAAGTTTTCAGACATAATGCTAAATTTCCCTTGAAATTACGGAGATCGATTTGAGGCTATCTTAAGCTAAGTTAAACTCAGTGTTCCCAAAATTCATGAATATTCAACGTTGGATTGCGCGACGAGAACCGAATTGGCAGCGTTTAGATGCCCTATTAAGGCAGATAGAAAAAAAAGGGTTAAAGTCCTTACAGGCAGCAGAAATTAGAGAGTTAGCAAGTTTGTATCGTTCCGTAGCGGCAGATTTGGCACGCGCCCGCACTCAGCAAATCGGCAATACTTTAATCCAAAGTTTACAATCTTTAACAACTCGTGCTTACACGCAGATTTACCAAGGTTCGCGGCGGCAGGAATGGCAGGCAATCTTAGAATTTTATCGTTGGGGATTACCATCTGTAGTCCAGAAATCATTTGTATATATTGCTATGGCAACGGCGCTATTTCTACTAGGCGCACTAGTGGCTTGGTGGTATTCTTGGCAAAACCCCAGCTTTATGCCTTTGATTGTACCTGAAAGCTTGATTACCAAAGTGCGAGATGAGCATAAATTATGGATGGGTTCAATTGTTGGTGTTGAACCTCTGGCATCCAGCGGCATCGCAATCAATAATTTGTCGGTGTCTTTTGGGGCTGTTGCTGGTGGTATGACAGGTGGAGCATACACAGCCTATTTGATGGTATTTAATGGTTTATTAATTGGTGCTGTTAGTACTTTAGTCGGTCAAAATAATCTGGCTTATCCTTTTTGGGCCTTTGTATTTCCGCATGGTTCCTTAGAATTACCTGCAATCTTTTTTGCTGGGGGTGCGGGATTTTTATTAGCAAGAGCAATTTTATTTCCTGGTAAATATCGCCGTGGAGATGCACTGAAATTTTATGGATATCAAGCGGTGCAGCTAGTATTTGGGATTGTACCAATGTTGATTATTGCTGGTGCGATCGAAGGCTTTTTCTCTCCTAATCCTAATGTACCTGATGCAATTAAATACCTAGCAGGGATAGGATTATTTATACTTTTGGTAATGTATTGTAACCGCAAGGAAACATAAAATAATTTAGATTGCGGCTGATTGGTAAATTTAAAAAGTATTTTAGAATAAGGTAAATACTAACTATGTAAATAAATCATCATAAATTGAAGTTAGGATAATCATGGTACAAACATCAAATAAAAGATTGACTCTAGAAGAGTTTCTCACACTACCAGAAACTAAACCGTATTCTGAATACATTGACGGTCAAATCATTCCAAAACCTATGCCTCAAGGAAAACATAGTACTATTCAAGGAGAACTCTGTCCCACAATCAATTCTGTTATTAAAGTCCAAAAAATGGGTTGGGCTTTTCCAGAATTACGTTGCACTTTTGCAGGACGTTCTATAGTCCCCGATGTCGCTGTCTTCTCTTGGGCAAGGCTTCCTGTAGACGAAAATGATGATATTACCAATACATTTGCCGCAGCACCCGACTGGATAATCGAAATTTTCTCCCCCAAACAAAGCCATACAAAAGTTACAAAAAAAATCTTACACGCTCTCAATCACGGAACTCAAATGGGTTGGTTAATTGATCCTGATGAGCGATTCATTGCTGCTTATCCTGCTGGACAACAACCTTTACCTTTTGAGGAAATTGAATCTGTTTTACCAGTGCCAGAGTTCTGTCAGGGTTTACAGTTGACGGTGGTTGATATTTTTGGGTGGTTAAAGGTGACTGCGTAACAAATATTTTGTTTAACCCAACTTACTATTTTTATACTGAAAATATATATGCCAAAACGCATTATCACCGAACTATCTGATGAACAACAGGCAATCCTTCCTATCTATAGAGACAAGTGGTGATCGATACAAATATCAACTGAATCAATTGAGCAAGAAAAAGTCGCAGCAATAATCAAAACTGCTTATGCGGTGAGTGATTATCCTGAGCCTGAGATATTATTCTATAGCAGTCCGATGACCGCAATTGAGAAGATTCTTACTATTGAGAATTTTAAGGCATATTTAGGGCGCGATATCCACATGAAATTAGGTAAAAGAGTAATAGATCACCTTCTACATGGAATAACGGAACAACTTGACGAACATCTCTGTATCAGATTGCGGAACCAAGTTCAACACCCTGAATTTCCGTACTACTCAACTGAGAGTCATCCACTAGTTTCATACTTTCCGTATACAGGAAGATGTCTTAAACATCAACTAATTGCCGATCTCGACAAGCTTGAACTTGAATTTACTGATATTTTATACTTTACAAACAACCTGACTAGACCAGCAGAATGGGCAATTTTGGGTTGTATGTTAGATTTTTGTATCTCAGTTCTTAACCTTCAACACGATAAGAAAAAATGGAATGTACTTCAAGAATTGATTCAACATTGTGGTTTAATATTCCAATTTGAAAAGGTTTGTATAGTCTGCGATCGCCCTTGCAAGTTGTCTTTTGACGAAGAAAATATGCTTCATGCTGAAGGGGAAGCTGCTCTTCAATTTGCTGACGGCTATAGTGTTTATGCTTGCCACGGAAAACATCCTTCTCAAGAAGAGCGATATTATCAGGAGCAAGATCCTGAGTCTGTTTAGATGTGCAATTCTAGGGGCTCACCGATAAACACAGATGTTTATCTCTTTTTTACTGAAGTGAAAATTTTTAGATTGCATGATTTACGCAATTTTAATTATTTAAAATTTATTTTAAATTTTTATTAATTTTTAATCAAATAATTTAGTCAGTAAAAATCAATAAGAAAAAACTTTTTAATTAAATATTTAAATATATCTTAATTTCTTGCTCATCAATTGTTAAAGAAGCTTTAACCATAAAAAATGTAGCCTATTTAAGACTGGAATTACAGCAGTTAAGTATTCCTTGAATTAGAGGTAATATGATTTTTTCGACCGCCATATTGAATCGTGCCATTGCTACTTCAATGGTGACAACTTCTGTTGCACTTAGTCCATTTTTTGGTGCGATCGCACAAGCTGAAACTCTCAATGGTGCAGGAGCAACTTTCCCAGCTCCGCTTTACGAACGCTATGCTCGTGAAGTGAAGAAGAAATATCCAGACTTGAAAATTAACTACCAAGCAATTGGTAGTGGTGGTGGTATTCGTCAAGTCATCGCTGGAACCGTTGACTTTGGTGGTAGTGATGCTGCAATGAAAGATGATGAAATTGCTAAAGTCAAGAATGGTGCAATTTTAGTACCGACAGCAGGCGGTGCTGTTTCTGTTGTTTACAATCTTCCAGGCGTTAACAATCTCAAATTATCTCGCGCTACACTACCAGCAATTTATTCAGGTCAAATTACCAAATGGAATGACGCGAAAATTAAAGCTGATAATCCAGGCGCTAATCTACCAAATCAAACAATTAAATTTGCTGTTCGTGCCGATGGTAGCGGTACAACTTTCATTTTTACAAATCACTTGAGTGCCATCAGCGGTTATTTTAAAGGCAGAGTTGGAACTAACACTGCTCCAAAATGGAATCTGCCAAATGTTCTCAAAGGCAAAGGAAATCCAGGTGTAGCTGCTATAGTAGCTCGGACTCCTGGTTCTATTGGTTATGTTGAATATAGCTACGCTGTCAAAAATAATCTGAAATCAGCATTGGTACAAAATAAGAACGGAGAATTTGTTGCTCCTTCTTTAGAATCTGCAAATGCAGCTTTATCAACTGTCACTTTCCCAGACAACTACCGCGTTTTTATAGGAGATCCAGGACAAGGTTATCCCATTGTCGGTCTTACTTGGATAATGGTTTACAAACAGTATGCTAATGCTGCTAAAGCTGATGCAATTAAGAAATGGATTAATTGGGTATTGAAAGACGGTCAACAGTATAACGACGATCTGAACTACACCAAAATTCCATCTGATGTAGCAAATCGAGTGCTTCAGACAGTGAATAGCTCTGTCAAGCCTTAATTTGTAATTTTTAGAAATTACGTACAAGAGATTTCCCAATTCCCTTAAAAAGGGAAGGATGCTTTGAATATAGCAATCCTAAATGAGATTGTGAAAATTTTTGTTATGGTCGTCCTTGGTCATTTGTCCTTTGTAATTACAAATAACCAAGGACAAATGACTAATGACGAATGACAGACTGAGTTAATAACTCGCTCTCCTAGTAAGTAAAATCTATTTTATTGATTTGTAATGGCATTATCAGACGATTCAAATCTAGGCGATGAAAATTTCAATCTAACTACTACCAACGATGTAAATTTTTGGTTTGACCAAGGTTTCACACGGTTAGTATACTTTTTTGCTGTAATTACCGTTGCAATACTATTGTTGATGAGTTGGGTAATTTTACACGAAGCTCTACCAGCCATTAAGCAGTTTGGAATGGGGTTTTTGTGGGGACAAGATTGGGATACGGGTAATCAGGTTTTTGGTGCATTACCCTATATTTATGGAACTTTGGTAAGTAGTGCGATCGCTATTTTATTTGCTGTCCCTGTGGGAATTGCAGTAGCCTTAGTTACGAGTGAGAATTTTTTACCTTCATCGCTGCGAATCACCCTAGCATTTGTTGTTGAATTAATTGCTGCAATTCCTAGTGTAATTATTGGTTTGTGGGCGATTTTTGTCTTTATTCCAGTTCTAGAACCTCTGCAAAAGTGGTTAGCCAGTACTTTGAAATGGATACCACTGTTTAATACAGAAGATCCTTCTGGGACTAATATGTTGACTGCCGGGGTTATTCTTGCCATCATGATTTTGCCGACAATGGCAGCAATTAGTCGTGATGTCTTAATGGCTATCCCGAAAGAATTACGTTCTGCATCTATGGCTTTGGGTGGCACTCGTTGGGAAACAATTTTTCGAGTCTTGCTACCATCTGGATTTTCTGGAATAGTAAGTGCAGCAATGCTTGCTCTAGGACGGGCTTTGGGTGAAACAATGGCCGTTACTATGGTGATTGGTAACTCTGCTCAAATCAGCGTTTCTTTACTCGATCCAGCTTATACAATTCCCTCTGTATTAGCTAATGAATTTGCTGAAGCTGAACCGGGTTTGCATATAGGTGCTTTAAGTTATTTAGCATTAATTTTATTTGGGTTGACTTTAGCTGTAAATATTGGTGCTGTCATCTTGGTGAAGTGGGTTGGCAGAAAAAATAAATAACACTATCTCCTTTTCAAATTACTACAAATACCTCAGTTAACAAAATATTTATCAATCAAATTTTGTCAAATTTATGAGTGGTTACATTCAATCAGAAAAAGATGAATTTTTGGCAACAGAATTATGCAGCCCTCTGCCAAGAAAGCGAGTAATATTTACATACGCAATGAATGCGATCGCTTTTGGTCTTACAGGTCTAGTACTCATTCCTTTATTGTCAATTTTGTGGGAAATTTTTATCCGGGGAATATCTGGACTCAAATCAGAAATGTTTGTCAAAGCAGTTATTGATAATGGCTTTGGCAATGCCATCTTGGGAACCATAATCATGGTGATGATTGGTGCTATTTTTAGCATTCCCACAGGGATAATAACAGGAATTTTCTTAGCAGAATTTGGTCAAACTAACCCAGTTGCTAGTATTGTTCGCTTTGTCACCAGCATTCTTACAGGCGTACCTTCAATTGTTGTCGGCGTGTTTGCTTATGGTGTGATAGTTTTGGTAACTAAAGGATTTAGTGCGATCGCAGGTGGTTTTGCTTTAGCTGTGATTATGCTACCTGTAATTATATTGACAACAGAAGAATCCTTAAAATTGATTCCGACATCTCAACGTCTCGCCTCTGCTGCTTTAGGTGGAACTCATTTCCAAACTACTTTTCGCATTGTTGTAACTACTGCAATCCCCGGAATTACTACAGGCATTTTATTAGCTGTAGCTCGTGCAGCTGGTGAAACAGCACCCTTAATTTTTACTGCTTTATTTAGTCTAGATTGGTCAGAAGGATTGTTAAGTCCTACAGCTTCTTTACCAGTATTAATTTTTAACCTCTACAACGATCCCGATCCACAAAAAAGTCAATTGGTATGGACTACTTCTATAGTTCTACTCAGCTTAATTTTATCTGTCAGTATTCTCTCTCGCTTAGTTATTAGACAAAGAAGACTAAAGTAAAATAAATAACTTTTTGTATTATTTTGCAAAGTCCGATATTAAAATGGTAAACTGCCAGACTAAAGCCTTGTTTTGATATACCTTAATTACGAATTAAAAATTACGAATTACGAATTAGCATGAGTAACCTAATTCCAGCTATCAAAGTTAAAAACATCAGCTTTTACTACGGGACAACAAAAGCTATTGAAAAGGTGTCAATAGATATTTACCAAAACCAAGTAACCGCAATTATTGGCCCTAGTGGTTGTGGTAAATCTACCTTCATCAAAATTCTTAATCGCATTAGCGAATTAGAAGGGCCTGTCAAAGTTGAAGGAGATGTAGAATTTTTTGGTCAAAATATTTACGATCGTCGTGTCAACATAAATCGATTACGCCGCCAAATTGGTATGGTATTTCAAAAACCAAATCCTTTTGGGATAAGCATTTACGAAAATGTTGCCTACGGGATGAGAATAGCAGGTAGGCATTCAAAATTAGAATTAGATGAAATTGTCGAATCTGCACTTCACAGCGCTGCTCTTTGGGATGAAGTCAAAGATAAGCTCGATAAATCAGCTTTAGGACTTTCTGGTGGTCAGCAACAAAGATTATGTATTGCCCGTGCTTTAGCAGTCAAGCCGAAAGTTCTGCTGATGGATGAGCCTTGTTCGGCTCTTGACCCCATCGCCACCATGAAAGTTGAAGAGCTACTCCACAGTTTACAGTCTGAGTTGACAATTGCGATCGTCACCCATAATATGCAGCAAGCCGCTCGCGTTTCTGATTTTACAGCTTTCTTTAGCACCGATGAAAGTCGGATTGGTCAAATGGTTGAATTTGGCGCTACAGAGCAAATCTTTAACAATCCAATAGACCCCCGCACCCGCGACTATATTTCAGGACGTTTCGGTTAAGGTACGTTCTAGCGTGACTTATTGATTTTTGTCGAGCTATCTTGCACTAGAGAATACTCATAAAGTGTAGTTTAAAAAAGTTACTAATTTATCTTTATAAATAAATTAACTCCTCACTACCTATGAAAAGTATACAATCTTCAGATTTTGATTTCTACATAGCTATTTTAAATCGAACCATACCTAATCCTTTTTCATCAGAAAGGATGGTATAGGACTAGTATTTGATTTCTGAAAAGATACGTAGTGGCGTGGCAAGCCTAAAATAGTGCAAAAAATTTAGCTCTTGTGGGGTGGGCGACACGACATAGGTGTCAAGTTAAGAAAAATAGAAACTTGTCAAGTAGGTCAAACTCAATGGTTAAACTCAACACAAGGGTGTTAATCATAGCCATGAGTAAGCCAGGCAAAAAACAAGGAAATCCAGACTTTCGACATCGGGTAACTTGCCCAGCCCCAACAAATCAGGAGATAGAATCACGGTTGATTGAACTGGTAAGTCCGGGGACATTTGCCAATCTCAAAGATGTAAAAGACAAACAGAGAAATAGGCGTAGCCCGCCGTAGGCATCGCGGATACTAACCCTACCCGTGATGGCAGCAATAGTGTTGAGTTTGGTATATCGACAAATAAATTATTTAACAGATGTGCTTCGCTGCCTGGAAGTTGAAGGATTGTTGTGGGTAGAGGCAATGTCTGTAAGCCGGCAAGCATTATCTCAACGGCTTGAGAGCTTGCCAGCACAATTGTTTAGTAAGCTGTTTGAGCAAGTAGTAGAGCGCCTAGCAGCCAAAAAAAATTCAATTGAAATTGCACTTTCTTGGGCATCAGTAGCAGAGAAGTTTAGTGCAGTATGGATTGCGGATGCATCGACTTTGGAAGCAGTCAAAAAACACTTGGGGCAACTGCAACAAAAAACAGGTGCAGTTTTAGGTGGGAAGATGCTAATGGTCGTGGAAGCATTTAGCCATCGCCCAGTTGCAGCGTTTTTTGACGCTGATGCCAAACGCAAGGAAACCAAATGGTGGGGTGAAATAACACAACGCCCGCCAGTGGGTGGTTTACTGATTACAGATATGGGCTTTTATGGGTTTGAGTGGTTTGATAGTCTAACTGAAGCCAGAAAATATGTTTTAACTAGACAAAAAGCCAAGGTGCGCTATCAAGTGGTACGCTGCCTTTCGAGTAGTTCTCATTACAAAGATGAAATTATTCAAATCGGACTCAACCATACTGATTTAAGTTGTTATCCGATGCGCCAAGTGTCAGTACTCTGGGGTAAAACTTGGTATCATTATTTGACTAATGTCCTTGACCCGCAACAGCTTTCACCACAGCAAGTCTGTGATTTGTATCGCCGACGTTGGAAAATTGAGGATGCATTTTTACTCACAAAAAGATTGTTGGGTTTATCTTATTTATGGGTTGGCGGCACTAATGGTGTGCAAATGCTTTTTCTTTGCTACCTGGATTTTTTATGCAGTACTCAATGATTTGTCTGCCGACGTAGCTGTGGCTTTGCAACAGCCTATTGAACGTATTTCTGTCGAAATGGTTTTTCGCAGTTTGTATTTTTTTCACCGCGCACTTTTACAAAACCCACAACTACAACTTATTCCTTGGGTGGTTGAGCATCAACGCTCTATGGGACTAGTTAAGGCAGTGCGTCAGCGACACCGACGCAACGCCGCAACCTCACTTGACATTTGGGCATCTGCCTTAACTTGACACCTATGGCAAGATGCCCGCCCGGACGGGTGAGGACACCCATCCCACAAGAAAATTTATTGCAACAATTTAGCCTTGACACACCACTACAATACCTAATTTTGTTCAAAAATCAAATATGATTCCTATGTATAGTTAAAGTGTGAAAGGTAGATATAAAAAGCCTGTAAAAGATAAATTTTGGAGCATAACTTTAAATATAAGTATCGACTAACAGTTTATTTGCTGTATAGCTACTGCATGGCTACGTAATTTCCATGAATGTCTCCTTTTGGGGGTAACATAGTGAAACAGCGGCGCTAATTTGTACTACTTTACCTAGTCAGGTTTTGTTTCACACGTTTTAGGAATATGAGTAAACTAATTCCAGCCATCAGAGTCAAAAACTTCAGCTTCTCTTACGACACTCAAAAGATAGTTGAAGGCGTGTCAATGGATATTTACCAAAACAAAGTCACGGCAATTATTGGTTCTAGTGGATGTGGAAAGTCTACTTTTCTTAAATCGTTAAATCGCATGAGTGAATTAGAAGCAGAAGTAAAGGTTGAAGGAAAAGTAGAATTTTTTGGGCAGAGTATTTATGAGCGTCGCGTTAACATCAATCGCTTACGTCGCCAAATTAGTATGGTTTTTCCCAAACCAAATCTTTTTCCCATGAGCGTTTACGATAATGTTGCTTATGGGGTGAAGTTAGTTGGATGGCATCCAAAAGTAGAATTAGATGGAATTGTTGAATCTGCCATCAAAGCTGCCGAACTTTGGGATGAAGTGAAAAATAAACTGCACAAATCTGCTTTAGAGCTTTCTGGTGGTCAACAGCAAAGATTATGTATTGCCCGTGCTTTAGCGGTAAAACCTAACGTTTTGTTGATGGATGAGCCTTGTTCAGGTCTCGATCCTATGGGTAGTATGAAAATCGAGAATTTAATCCATAATTTGCGTTCTGAATTGACAATTGTGATTGTTACTCACAATATGCAGCAAGTTGCTCGCCTATCTGATTTTACGGCTTTCTTTTATAGTAATGAAAATCGGATTACTCAAATGGTTGAATTTGGTACTACTAATAAAATTTTTACTAACCCTGTAGACTCTCGTACCCGCGACTATGTTTTCGCTCGCATCGGTTGAAGTGTTTCTTAAGTTCTAGCTATTGAGAGGGTTCATACATAGTGCAAGCACAAATAAAGGGTTAAATTGAATTTCCGCTTGTTTTAAGTTTTTCTGGTGTTAGGCAATGCAATCTCATATTGACAGTATTTTTTTATACTATATATTTAAAGACAAGTATTTGCTCTAGACCACCTAAATCATAAAATGAAATGTCCCCGGTGCGAATCTACTTCATATCGTAAAAATGGTCGTCGGAATGACAAGCAGAATTACCTCTGCAAAAATTGTGGTAAACAATTCCTAGAATCTGTATTCTCTCGTTCCTTAGAAACTGACTTGCTTGCTAACAGCAACGGACATACTAAAGTATCTACGGCTGAAACGACGGAACTTTCTTTATTAAAAAACCTGCCCGAAGAAAAAATCACAGAGAAAAGCCTTAGCTCTTTTAGTTTGACATTAGCTGAACAACTGTTGCAAACGATATTATCGCCTGATTGGTTAGAATCTGCTGCTTTGAGCCAATTTATTCAAAAATTTCAACAAATAACTGAAATAAAACATCAATTAGAAACAGGAATATCACTTCTACTTTTGGATGCAGAGAACTTAAAATTAGATATTAATTCAGAATTATTTTTAGCTAGTGTCTGCAAATATCCTCTTCAATTTAAAATGGCATTTGCTAACTGGAAGGAAAAATCCAAGTATTGGAAAACAAGATATTGAACTATATAACCGTGGCTATCAGCTTGTCCATGTGCCAGAGGGTAAGGATAGTGCTGATGCAAAAATGATCGCTTTCGGTGCTTGTATTGTACGCTCTTATCCAACAGTTAAAGAAATATTAGTCTGTTCTAGCGATGGAATTTTAATTCACCTTTGCAACGAACTCCAAAACCAAGGATTAATTGTCTATTGGGTACGCAGACAAGGGCAAACTTTACATATAGAAAACCGGAATACTGGCAAATTAACTCCTTATTCTTTAGCAATGGCAACAGAAGTTCCATCTTTGGAAAAAGTGGTTGAGCAAATTCAAGATTTAATTAAAAATGAACAAGATTCAATCAATACTCGATTACACAAGTTGACAACTATTGCAAATTTATTTCAAGAAAGATCCAATATCGATAATAAATCTAATCATGAGCGACCAGAAATTGAAGAAATTACCCCTATTATAGATAATTCATTTGCACAATCAATTTCAGAAGAAGATTCTGCGGAAATTTCTAATGAAAAAACATTAGATAAATTAATTTTAAAAATTATTCAAGATATCCAAATAAAGTCTCCCAAAACTAAATTGTCTGTGTCCAAATTAGGTACAGAATTACAGAAAATAACTGGACAATCTCCTAATTCAATTATTAAAAAACTAAAGCTAGGTTCCAATTTTACCAAATATTTAGAATCATCTCCCACATTTACATTAAAGGCTAGTGGCAAGGAATATGAAGTAATGCCGCTACTCTTTGAATAAATACTTTCTGGATGTTTACGTACAACGTGAGCCTGTAATTCTGTATTATGTATAAAGATGTAAAGAAATGTAAAGAATATAATGCAGGATAAAGTTGTTGTTATTGTTGGTGCTACTGGTGGTATTGGTTCAGCTTTAACACAAAAACTTGCGCCTACCGGAGTCCGGTTGGTACTGGCAGCGAGAGATACAGTTCGTTTAACCACATTGGCTGCTGATTTACCAGGACAAGTTTTGACTGTTCCCACCGATATTACTGACCCCAAACAGGTAGATACTTTGATAGAAAAGACGATCGCTGAGTTTGGTCAAATTGATATTTTAGTGAATGCAGCTGGCGCTGGTATACTCAAACCCTACAACAGCCTAGAACCCGCTGATTTAGACAAAATGTTAGATGTCAATTTAAAAGGTAGCTTTTACACCACTCAAGCGGCTGCTGAAGAGATGCAAAAGCGCAAGTTTGGTCACATCTGTAATATCGTAGGAATTCTGGGCAAACATTCGATGGGGATGGCAGCGGCTTATTCGGCTTCTAAGTTTGGTGTTGTCGGTTTTAGCAAGTGTATGGCAGAGGAACTCAAACGTTTTGGTATCAAGTTCACGCTATTCTACTTTGGTGGGGTAGATTCTCCTTTTTGGGATAACGTCAACCTAAAAGTAGACCGAAAAAAAATGCTTAGTCCTGAAACTGCTGCCAATGCGATTTTCTTTGCTCTTTCTGCCGAACCGCAGGCTGTGCCAATGGAAATTAACATTCAACCTGATAGTCATTTGTTCTTTTAGAGCGGGAGTACGCTTACATAATTCTTGCTTAGGAAAGACGTGAAAATCTAGTAGAAAAGGCAAAATTTACAGATATATAAACTGTTATGCTGGATTTTCAATATCTATGAAAATTGATCGCGTTCATTTCTATGTAGAAGACGCTAAAGTTTGGCGAGATTGGTTTGTACGCCATCTTGGTTTTCAAGCAGTAACCAACGATCGCATCAGTTCATTTCACACTTGTACAGAAGTAGTGAAAAATGGTGATGTCTGCTTTTTTCTATCTTCACCTCTGTTGCCTACAAGTCCAGTAGCGGAATTTCTCCGTCAATATCCACCTGGTGTGGCAGATGTCGCTTTTGCTATCGAAGATGTCGAAGGCGCGATCGCCCTAGCTCAAAAACACGGTGCGACAATCCTACAACCCATCCAGGAACGCCATGAGGGTAAGGCGTCGATCAAATGTGGCAAAGTTGCCGCTTGGGGTGGACTGACTCATACGTTAATAGAAAGGTCATTGGTTTTTGAGAAAGGACAAATGACAAATGACATAGGCGCGCCAGCGGCTTCCCGCAGGGTAGGACAAATCACAAATGACAACACTTTTACCGCCATAGATCACATAGTGTTAAACGTGGCAGTTGGTGAATTGGATCGTGCTGTGGCTTGGTACGAAAAAATTCTAGATTTTCAACCCCAGCAGGCATTTAAAATTAAAACCAATCGCTCTGCTTTACACAGCCAGGTGATGGTTTCGCGCAACGGTATCGTCCAATTGCCAATTAATGAACCGGCTTCCAAGAATTCTCAAATTCAGGAATTTCTAGATGTCAATCGGGGGCCAGGAATTCAACATATTGCTTTGCGGACGACTAATCTTGTGAATGCGATCGCTAAATTTCGTGCCAGTGGTTTATCCTTACTCTCGGTTCCCCAAACCTACTACTCGCAGCTAAAACAGCGACCAGGAATCACGCTATCACCTCTAGAATTAGAAGCGATAGCTCAACAGGAAATTCTAGTCGATTGGCAAGAATATACTCCTTTAGAGGGAGGAAATATCGCACCTTTATTACTACAAATTTTTACCCAGCCAATATTTGAACAGCCGACATTTTTCTTTGAGTTTATAGAACGCCGTTTCCAAGCTCAAGGTTTTGGCGAAGGTAACTTTCGCGCCTTATTTGAAGCCATTGAAAGCGAACAAATCAAACGCGGTACGCTGCAATGAGGTCATTATCGATACTTTCTTAAAAAAGTTTACAAAAAAACCTTTAGCTAGACTTAATACCCTCAAAAAATAGCCATACATCTGAGATAAACTTAATAAAAATTAACTTTTACCGCCGATGCTAAGACTTATTACTGACTTCGACGGCCCAATTATTGATGTTTCCGAACGGTACTACCGTGTTTATCAATTCTGCTTAGATAAAACCCGTCGCCCAGATCAAGTAGTGCAAGAACTTCCGAAAGCGGAATTTTGGCAGTTAAAGCGATCGCGCATTCCCGAAAAACAAATTGCGCTAAATTCTGGGTTAGACGAAGCCCAAGCTCAAGAATTTGCCCAGCTGCGGCGACAAACTGTGCATACAGAACCTTACTTTCACTATGACACTCTCGCGCCTGGTGCTGTAGATGCACTGTTAAAAATTCAACAAGCTGGAATTGATTTAGCTGTGATGACGATGCGCCGATTTCGGGAACTAGATTATGCCTTCCAAAAACATGATTTAGGCAAATTTTTCCCAGAAAATCGTTGTTTTTGCTTGACTAACGACTACGTTAAAACTCGCGATATTGAAGATAAGCCCTTGTTGATGGCTAGGGCATTAAAAGAATTGCCTCCGGCTGCTGATACTTGGATGGTAGGCGATACGGAAGCTGACATTACCGCTGCAAAAAATTATGGTGTCAAGGTAATGGCTGTAGAATCCGGGATTCGCGATCGCACCCAATTAGAACTTTACCACCCCGACTTAATTGTTCAGGATTTTAGCGCTGCTGTAGATTTAGTTCTAAAAGCTAAATACCTTGTCTAAAACGCTCTGTACCTGCCACAGATTCAATTAATCAGCATTCGGGTTGTAAATTAAAATAGGAGTCAGAATAGCTATTCTGACTCCTGACTTTTTATTTTAGAAGAACACACATAAACCATGTCTTCTTTATAGAAACCTGCTTAGGGCAGTGGTTTAACGTAGAAAACTACTAACTAACCACAACAATATAAACGTCACTACAGTAGAGAACTGATTCGTTTCCAGACTGATAAATGATATTTGTGGTAAGAGCCAGCTAGCAATTAGTCCCCCAACGATTAGGCCAATTATTAAACTGACCAGGGTGAACAAAACTGCTCGGCCAAATTTGCCTTCCTTGCGGTTAAGAAAGTAAATACTAGTTCCCACACCAACCACCAATGCTAACTGCAAAACCCGATCGCCTCCCTCTGGATAGAACAGGCTAATAGAACTCAAACCGAGAAACCAAGCTCCTGGTAAGAGTATATCCGCAGGCGTTGGCTGATCCAGCATCCGTTGCAGCCATGCGGGTGACTGTTCGCGAGGGGTTGGACTTTCTTTAGGAGGCAATTGCACTCGCAAC
The DNA here is from genome assembly GCF_034531215.2 of Nostoc sp. ChiSLP03a. Classification (NCBI taxonomy): domain Bacteria; kingdom Bacillati; phylum Cyanobacteriota; class Cyanophyceae; order Nostocales; family Nostocaceae; genus Nostoc; species Nostoc sp. ChiSLP03a. The sequence continues at coordinate 17,784 of NZ_JAVRBQ020000104.1, read as the reverse complement.
TCTGGAAACCGTATCCGCTCAGGGACTTTGATTTTACCTTCCTGGCGCATCCGTAAGCGATCCATTAAAATCGCATCGTAAGCCGCCTCAATCACTTCTAAATGCTTGGCGTCGCCATTATGTTGCTCGAATAGGCGATTACGAGCATCCTGAATTTCATCGAAGCTAGCCTCTTCTGATACCCCAAGTTTTTCGTAGGGATTTTGATCGCTCATGGGAGTTTGTTACTTCAGCCTCAATCAGCGGCAGTCTTTTATCGAATAAAAAACAATTTTAGGTTTTATTTCGATCGAAACTAAAGTCCCGATCTATTTATATGCCCTACCAGGATAGTAGCACGGGTTAGTTTGATCGACTTTGTAATTTCAACTATAGTCACTTTAACATATCGCTATAACTCCGTGTATACCCTCATGTCGTTGTCTAATTCTGGCTCTAATCTATAATTTGAACGGAGAGTACCTAAAAGTCATGGTTTTTATGAAAAAATCAACTTTAATGTTTCAAATCTGGCAATTTACTGTGCCCTAAAAGAGTTTTTTTTAATTATACTGAATAATCGCTTGTGGTATATATCCACATATCGATTTAAAATTGAAACGTTTTAAGTTACCACCTAACTGGGATCGAGAAGGTGTCTTGCTATCAAGAACGGTTGCAGTTAAAGTCAGAGCGCTTATATACTGTTGGCTAACAGAAGTTTCGCCTTCTCATTGCCCACAATCCTGATTAGAGTATTTATTTTTGAGCGATCGGAATTCTTATACCGTAGCCATGTAAATTCTTAGTTAATCCCAAAGTGGCAACTGCGTTTTTACGCAACTCTCTTGTTAATCTTACGAATTTTTGTGCAAAGTAATGGTCATGGCTCCTGCCAAGATTCTTGTAGTTGACGACGACCCTGCGGTTCGGAATTTAATCCAACGCTTTTTGATTAAACAGAACTATCAGGTGGAGGCTGCCGAAGACGGAAAGACAGCCTTAAATCTATTTGAGCAATTTAACCCTGATTTGGTGATTCTAGATGTGAATCTACCAGATGTCACAGGGTTTAACCTCTGCCAAGAGATGCAAAGTCGTAATGGTGTTTTTGTTTTGATGTTGACTAGCCGTGCTGACGAAGCTGATAAAATTCGCGGCTTTGCTAAAGGTGCTGACGACTATCTCACCAAGCCTTTTGGACTAGGAGAGCTAGAAGTCAGAGTTGGAGCTATTTTGAGGCGTCAGCGAGTGATAACTACAGCCGAGCAGAAACGCTTGGTATTTGAAAAACTTATGATCGATCCAGTGCGACGGGAGGTAGCACTTAATAACCAACCAGTACCTTTAACTGCTCTGGAATTTGACTTGTTGCATTTTTTAGCTAGTCATCCAGGCCGAGTTTGGCGGCGGGCAGAACTAATCCAAGAAGTGTGGGATTATGAATATGTCGGCGACCAGCGGGTTGTAGATGTTCATATCGGCCAAATTCGCAAGAAGATTGAAATTGATGCTAGTCAGCCAGCATTAATTCAAACTGTACGTGGCGTAGGCTATAAGTTTGAATCTGCTGCTCACCCCCAGCAGTTGGAAGGCAAGTCCTGAGTTTATAGTCTAGAGTTTTTTAACTCTTGACTGTTAACTCTTGGGGAAGGCATTAGTGAATTTTCTTAGTTTTAGTAAAAGACAAATTTAGACAATCAAAATAAGTAGATATTCCTCAAATACACGCCAAACAGTTATTTGAGATATTTATCTATCTATTTCAGATAGTAGACAGGGGAGAGAGTCTACTGGAAAATATTTCTTGGTATGTAACCGTTTTGGTAGGTATAACGGTGCTGAGATTGGAGTTTATCGGGTACATAGCTGTCCATTGGTAGTCAAATGAAGCTAAAGTCCTTTTAAAAGCCCGTTTCTAGCCTCTGTCTGGAAATGCTGCTGTCAGTCAGGGAAGCGGCAGCCTCAAAATAGATATTTCCAGTTGGAGACTGAGAACAAAGGTAAATTCCGCTCTATTACCAACTACTTTTGGCAATAAAAGAAACTATTAGAACTTTTTTATGGATCGGAATCTACCGATCTTTTTTATTGTAATATTGCCGATCGCTATCAGCTGAAAATCCCGTTAATGAGGTACGGTATGCCGTACCCCATTAATAAATAGGGGAATAACGCCCTTTATACCAGTAGCTATGGGGTGTCTAGTAAATTAGCTGTTGCTGGTGAGTCGGTACAGGGCATTTCTACTGTGGAGTGATGGAACAAAGTTTCCAGATAGACTCGAGCAGCACGGCGATCGCTATCTCCATTTTGGAGTAAAAACAATGATAGTGCCGCCGTCAGTACTCTGTTTTCATCCCAATCGGGATGGGTTTCTAAGTAGTTTTTTAAGGATTCGTGGAGTGTTTCAGGAATTTCTGTAAAGATGCTAACCGTTGATTTCATGAGATTTTCCTCCTATGAGGATAATCAAGAGGGACAAGTTGCTTGCGGTAAAGCGGTTTAAGGCTTTACACGCTCTTTCGCTATCCCGACAATTTCCACTTGCATCTAGTAGTAATATATTTTACATCTTTGATGCCAGCGGTTGAACGGAATTATAAAAGCAAGCCGCATCATTGTGCGCCAAGAGGGGGTGGGTTTGTCAATGCTGCGAAATGTTAAAAACGATGGTATAAAAAATAAATGCGAACGACAGAATAGGCATTTAAGGCAATTTTTTGTTACTTTACTTCATAAAAACTCAGTCCTTAAACTTCTTTGCTACTTGTAATCAACAATCCCCAGTAAGACAGCAAGAAGCCTATTAGCTCGTATAGCACCTGTGGAAAACTGCTAAAATCCCTGTGGAAACCCTGTGGAATCAGTGAGGAAAATAGTAACCAATGATAAGAATTACAAAAATGTCATCAAATTATGACATTTAAACTCATGAAATTAGCTTCTCAATCTCAGTTATCATCGTGGTTGCCTTCGATACATCCCCAGGTCTGGATTTTCGCAATTGGGAGATTTCTCTCGGAAGTTGGTACCGGCTTTACCCTGTTTTACGCCCCCATCTTTTTTGTCAATCAACTTGGTTTATCTGCAACCAGTGTTGGGGTAGCCTTGGGTAGCGCCTCGATTTCCGGCATCGTAGGGCGGATTGCGGGTGGTTCTTTGGCTGATTCTGAATATTGGGGACGCCGCCGCACTTTGTTGCTAGCGACGGCGATTTCAGCAATTGCTTCTCTAGTTTTAGCTGCAACCAATACTTTCACTTCTTTGGTAATCGGTAGCTTGATTAGCGGTTTAGGGATAGGTTTCTATTGGCCGGCGGCTGAAGCTGTGGTTGCTGACGCTAGCCAAATTGACAATCGGCGGGAAACTTTTGCGATCGCTCGACTAGCTGATAATCTGGGGTTAGTAATTGGAATTGTGCTGGCTGGGTTTTTGATCGCGATAATTGGGAGTTATCGCTGGCTATTTGTGATTGATGCCATCTCTTTTATGGCATTTTTTGGAGTTGTCTATGTAGGGATTAATGAAACCGAACAACAGCAGATAGAGGAACCTGAAAAGACAGAACTTTTTGCTGCTTGGATGGCAGTATTAAGAGATGGGCGTTTCCTAGTCTACATCGCAGTTAATATATTTTTTACAATCTATATTTCTCAAATCCACAGCACCCTACCGCTTTACTTCAAAAATTTTGTTTTTGTCGAAAGTACTACCGAAGGATTTGCTCAAACTACGATTAGCGGATTATTTGCTTGGCATCTGTTGTTCGCTATTATTTGTCAGTTACCTGTCACCACCATCTTAAAACGCTGTTCTCATACACTCGCACTCACTGTTTCTGGCATTTTCTGGGCAATTGGTTTTGGACTGATTTGGGTAAGCGGTACAGTCTCATCTCATCATCTGCTTTGGGTAACATTGGCATTGGGAGTATTTGCTGTGGCGATTGTTTCCTATACCCCATCTGCTGCTTCTTTAGTGACTGAGTTAGCCCCGGAAAATCAACGCGGCGTGTATTTTTCTATCAACGCTTTGTGCTGGGCTGTTGGTTCTTTTATTGGTCATCCCTTGGGCGGATGGGCATTAGACCAACCACAAATTATTACTAATAGTTACTGGCTAGGCTTCATTTTGAGTGTAGCGATCGCTGCGGCAATTTTACAGTATCTCAATCGAATTTTGGCTGAGTAACATAACTCCCCACGGTAAGATGACCTGTTTTTTTATTCTATTGACGACGTTCTTGCAGCTTACGATACACCGATTTCAAATCAACTTTATGGTGAGCTAAGGCAACCAAAGTATGATATAGCAAATCAGCCACTTCACCTGCGATCGCATCTTCTTCATCATCCTTAAAAGCCATTACCACCTCAGCAGTTTCCTCACCGATTTTTTTCAAAATTTTGTTATCGCCACCTGCAAATAGTTTACAAGTGTAAGAACTTTCAGTAGGATTATCGCGGCGATCGCATATTATTTGAAACAATTGTGACAATGTATCACCTGGAGGGGAGGCAATTTTTCCTTCTATTTGGTGAAAACAACTGCGCTCTCCAGTATGGCAGGCAACATCTCCTAATTGCTCTACCCCGATAAGCAGGGCATCACTATCACAGTCATAACGGATACTCTGCACTTTTTGGATATGTCCAGAAGTCGCCCCCTTGTGCCACAATTCTTGCCGGGAACGGCTCCAAAACCAAGTTTCTTCAGTTTCTAAAGTCTTTCGTAACGACTCCTGATTCATCCACGCCATCATCAGGACAGTACCATCTAGATAGTCTTGGACAATTGCAGGCACTAGACCCCGTTCATCGTAGCGAATTTTCTCAACCGGGATAGTGTAATGCAGCGATCGCGAATCGTAAGAAGACATACCAGCTAGTTTGCTCTCATGAGAATAATTTATGGATTCACGATACCATTCAAAATAGGACAGCCGATATGTTTTTTTTGAATTAAATATCTCAAGTCAAGTCTTCACTCGACTTGCATAACATAATGTTATTTTTTTGGTTCCGCTAATTTTATAGGATAGAAATTCTAAGCAGTGTTTGACTTTATCCTAAGATAGAGCGTTTTATTGCCCACTGTTAGGAGAGAACTTTGGTAAATACCACAATTAAAACAACAAAATCACAAGAAGTCTTCGCCGCCGCTCAAAATCTTATGCCCGGAGGAGTCAGTTCTCCAGTTCGTGCTTTTAAATCTGTGGGCGGACAACCCATCGTTTTCGATCGTGTCAAAGGCGCGTATATTTGGGATGTAGATGGCAATAAATACATAGACTATGTAGGCACTTGGGGCCCAGCTATTTGTGGTCATGCTCATCCAGAAGTCATTGCAGCATTGCATGAAGCTTTAGAAAAAGGCACCAGTTTCGGCGCTCCCTCAGTCCTAGAAAATGTTTTGGCAGAAATGGTCATTGATGCCGTTCCTAGCATCGAAATGGTCAGATTTGTCAACTCTGGAACTGAAGCCTGTATGGGAGTTTTGCGGTTGATGCGCGCTTTCACCAACCGAGACAAAATCATCAAGTTTGAAGGCTGCTACCACGGACACGCCGATACGTTTCTAGTGAAGGCGGGTTCTGGTGTTGCCACACTTGGCTTGCCAGACTCACCGGGAGTACCTAAAGCAGCAACTAGCACTACTCTAACTGCACCTTTCAATGACCTAGAAGCAGTCAAAGCTTTATTTGAAGAAAACCGCGACGAGGTTGCTGGTGTCATTCTTGAGCCAGTCGTCGGCAATGCTGGATTTATCGCACCTGATGCTGGCTTTTTAGAAGGATTACGGGAACTAACTCACGAATATGGAGCGTTGTTGGTATTTGACGAAGTGATGACAGGTTTCCGCATTGCTTACGGTGGCGCTCAAGAAAAATTTGGCGTCACTCCCGATTTAACAACCTTGGGTAAGGTGATTGGTGGTGGTTTGCCAGTAGGGGCTTATGGTGGTCGCCGAGATATTATGTCAATGGTTGCGCCTGCCGGCCCCGTATATCAAGCTGGGACTCTTTCTGGTAATCCCTTGGCGATGACTGCTGGAATTAAGACTTTAGAATTGCTACAAAAGCCAGGTACTTACGAGTCTCTTGAGCGAATTACTAAAAAACTAGCAGATGGTTTGCTGCAAATTGCCAAAGAAACTGGTCATGCAGCTTGCGGCGGCCAAATCAGCGCCATGTTCGGCTTATTCTTTACCGCTGGCCCAGTTCATAACTACGAAGATGCGAAAAAGTCTGATACAGCCAAATTCGGACGCTTCCATCGCGGGATGTTAGAGCGTGGTGTTTACTTAGCACCCTCTCAATTTGAAGCTGGGTTTACATCTTTTGCCCACACAGAAGAAGACATCGAGCAGACTTTAGCAGTTGCACGGGATGTAATGTCTAGTTTGTAACCTGTTAAGGAGGATAAGGGATTTCCAAATAAAAGTATCCTGTTAACTCTTGTGGGGTGGGCATCTTGCCCCACAAAATGGATGATTTATCGGAAGTCCCTTTTTTGAGACAGAAACAAGTGTGCGGAAGTTGTGGACTCACTTTAAAGCATTATTTGCAGAATTTTCAGCAGTTAATAGTGTTCAATCTTCTGACGCTGCTGGGGATCGAAGAAATTTTTTAACAGATTTGCTCTCTACCGTCATTACTCAAGAAAGGTCACATCTTCGTCATCATTTCGCAATAGCTTCGTCAATAGAATATGCAATATTTAGCCTACATTAAGATTCATAGTTAATGAGGCAAGATTAATAAATTATAGGGGTTAAGTCCCTAGCAACTAAGAAGTGTCAAGTTTTATGGCTCTTGTCTGAATCTCCGTTGCAAAACTTAACTTAATTACAAATTATTTTACTTGCCTTTTACAGTTCTCGAAATTCCCTCATACCCCATAGATTACAAAAATTAATGCGTAAGCAGGTTCTCACCTTTATGGTGAGGGTTTTGCTTATAGATATTAAATTATTCATCGGGTAAGGTATTTTTTCAAAGTCAGGGTTAAACCTAACTTTAAAAAATAGACCAGTCATAACTGTAGCTTGTATAGCAAGGCTTACAGAGTAGAAAAAGCTGCCATAAGTATTGTGAAAAAAAGATGGTTCGACCTTGAAGGAGCTATGAAGTGGACGACAATAAGTCATTTTTTGGTCTGCAAAAAATATTAGTTACGTTGCTTGTATTGAGTGGGAGTATGAGTGTCAGCACGATGATGCTTATTAAGTCAAGCTCTTCTAATGCTCAAAGTACAGAGAATATAAATGTAAACAATCAACCAAGCAAAGTTGGAATTCAGCAGCAGATTGAAGAACTCAAAGCGACGATGCTTAGAAGTTGGCAGCAACAAGTACAAACAAAAGGTTTTTCATATACTGTGCCACTACGTTTTCAAGGGGCAATAGTTGATGCGGCAAGATTGACTCCCGACCAGAAAGTAATTGCGCTCACCTTTGATGATGGGCCATGGCCTGAAAGTACCGGGGAAGTACTAGATATTCTCAAAAAAAATCAGATAAAAGGCACATTTTTTCTCATTGGGCAAAACGTGAAGAATTATCCAGGCTTAGTAAAGCGGGAAATTGCTGAAGGTCACGTAATTGGTAATCACACTTGGCATCATTGGTATCAATTCTTAAATCCACAAGCAGCTGCCTATGAAATTGACCACACAGCAGACTTGATTTATCAAGTGACAGGTATTAAAACAAATTTATTTCGACCACCAGGGGGAATCATGCACAATGGGGTGGCTAGTTACGCTAGAAATAGCAAATATGCCATCATTCGCTGGTCATCTGACTCTGTAGACTACTCACGTCCTGCTGTACCAAAATTAATTAATAATGTGTTTAGGAGGGCCAAGCCAGGTGGAATTGTGCTAATGCATGATGGTGGTGGTAATCGTTCTAAAACTGTGCAAGCTTTACCAGAAATTATTGCCAACTTTCGGAAACAGGGCTATAGGTTTGTTACTATTCCTGAACTTTTAGAAATGCAAGATCGAGATCAAAAGCTGACAGCAAACAAAAAAACCGTCCAAAACTAACATCTGAACGGAATTTTAACGTATTAATACTTTATGCCAATCTGGTTATGTTACCAGTTGTGCTGATACCTTACAACTACAAGTCAGGAGGTAAAATCACCTGATCGATCGCGTGGATTACGCCGTTACTACCTGTGATATCTGCCTGTGTTACTTTAGCATCATTGACAGTTACACCGGTAGCAGGATCGACTTTAACGTTGATTGCGCCACCTTCGAGGCTTTTAACTTCGCCAGACTTTAAATCAGTAGACAATACCTTACCAGGCACCACATGGTAAGTTAAAATCTTGAGCAATACTTCTTTGTTATCTGGCTTTAACAATTCTTGCAAAGCATCTGCTGGTAACTTAGCAAAAGCTGCATCTGTGGGTGCAAAAATAGTTAAGTTATCTTTGCCTTGCAAAGCTGTGGTTAATCCTGCTGCTTTTAAAGCCTTAGTCAACGTGGTAAAGGAAGCGTTTGACTCTGCCAAGGCTAACAAATTTTTGCCTTGATTGCTACTTGCCCCTGGTTTTGGTGGAGTTGTGGTCGGTGTCTGAGTGGGTGGAGTACCTGGGGTGACGGGTGTAGGTTCACTAGGTGTAACAGGTGTAACAGGTGTAACACTACCACCTCCACGATTATAGGGAGGCTCGTTGAAAATACTTGGTCTGGGATTTACCCTTGCACCACTCTGTGCTACTGGTTTGCGTTTGGTATTGCCCTTTTCGATTTGGGAAACGGCTTCAGTAGGTGCGTATTGAGTGTTTGCTTGAAGACGTTGACCTTGGTTATAAGGAGCTTCGTTGAAAATACTGGGGTTAGGATTTAGTACCTCTTTCGCATCAGATGGTAAAGTAATGAGGACGCTGAAACTAGTAAATCCTGCTATGCCTGCCAACGTGGTCAGAAATTTGCTGTAATTTGTCTTCATAAATTTTGTTTTTTTGTCCACACATTACATAAAGATTTATAACATTTTGCTATGCACAAAATCTAACTCAAGAGGGAAGTAAGGTTTTTCTCTAGATAGTTTGTGCTAGTAAGGTAAAATATTTAACCTCGATTTACGCTAATAGGGATGAAATATATCTACCATATATTTCATGTAAATTGAGCAAATTTTTTCCATCACACCAAAATTTAAAAATCCCACTCGGTGTAAAGTAAATTCTCAGAAAGTGTGAAAATCTCACCTTTAGAAGTTATGAGTTACGATGAGCTTCGAGAAAGATTATACTTAAAAGACAATTTATATATAGCAATCCTATTTGATTCCTAATTACTCATAAAGATCGGGGACTAGGGACTGGGGACTGGGAAGATAGGAATAAAGGTGTACTGAGTTTTTTCAGAAATCAAAGATGAGTCCTATACATACCTGTACGTAAATTAATAGTTGATTTATAAATCCTGAATTACATAGAGAAGAAGGCTATATTTCCGAATGAACCATTGATTATTCAGCAAAAGCACAGAAATTAATTACCGAAATATTTTAACGTAGGCTAACGCTGACAAAAATTGAATTAAATGTTGAAGGGCCACGAAATGAGAGGTTATGTCTATTTATATATAGGAATCCGCTTTGATTTGGAGAAATTATTTGCGTAGGGAGGGGATAGGGAACAGGGAAGAAGGAATAAAAGTTTACTGAGTTTTTTTCACGCAATCAAATACGAGTCCCATATATGCTGAATTAAATTACTTAGTTAATTTGATATTTTAATCAATCAGAAAACAATATTTTTTTAAATCGATAATTTTATTTTGCCAAAAATCAGGCATCGGTTAAATCTTAATGTCAATTAAATAGACAGTTAACTAACTAATACCAATAAAAATTACTTAAACTAAAGATACAATTGTAAAGTTAATAAGTTGACCAGTTACAAGAGATAGAACACATGCTGGAATTATACCAATGGGAACTCTCTCAATACTCAGAGAAAGTGCGCCTAATTCTAGATTTTAAAGGACTAGATTACCGCAAAATAGAGGTTACGCCTGGGATTGGACAAGTGGAACTGTTCCGGCTGACTGGTCAAAGACAAGTGCCTGTATTAAAGGCTCGTCATAAATATATTGCGGATTCTACGGAAATAGCTAAGTATTTAGACTTAGAGTATCCCGATCGCCCGATAATACCGCAAAATTCTAAACAACGGGGTTTAACTTTTTTAATAGAAGAATGGGCTGATGAGTCCATAGGCATCAAAGGTCGCAAAGCACTATTTGCAGCCGTAAGTCAAGATCAAAATTTCCGTAAGTCTTTATTACCCACCTCAACACCAGATATATTTAAAAGTCTAGTTCAAGGAGTACCTAGTGACTTACTGACAGTGTTGGGTTTTGGCGTAGGTTACAGCCCAGATACGATACAGTCAGCGATCACATCTTTAAAACAAGACTTGGAAGCCTTAACGTTATTATTGGCAGATAGTCCTTATTTAACAGGAGATGAGCCGACTTTAGCTGACTTAGCCGTGGCTGGCTTATCGATATTGCTCAAGTTCCCCTCTGGCCCCTATCTGGATTTACCAGCTTCTATCAGAGGTAAAGGATTGCCAATCTTTGCCGAGAATATAGATTATCAACCATTCTTTACCTGGCGCGATCGCCTTTACGCCCAATTCCGCAAACCGTTAATTAGTACCACTCCATCAACAGGAAGTGCGCCAACCTCGATTCAGATTGATTAGATAATGGGGACTGGGGATTGGGCATAGGGGATGGAGAAAAAACAAATGACCAATGACCAATGACCAATGACCAATGACAAATGACAAATGACAAATGACTAATCAGATGAATTCGGCACAGCCATTAGGTTCGGTCATTCAAGGTTCTCTAACTGAAGGTTTAGAAGTCCGATTGCATCCTGACATTTCTGTAGAAGATATGCGGGTGGGTAAATTTCTTGTTGTGCAAGGGATGCGATCGCGTTTTTTTTGTATGCTGACAGATGTAGCATTAGGAGCTGCTAATGCCCGAATTATTGCTAATCCCCCCAATTGGGAAGACACTTTTTTACGAGATGTTTTAGCTGGAAGTGGTACTTACGGTACTATCAACCTCGCGCCGATGTTGATGTTCACTCCCGAAACTGAAGAATCTTTCTCCCCAACAAATGGCAAATCGGCCAATCCTTTCCTCCCATCGGTGACGGGTTTAGCTTCATTTGTGCCACAAACCAGCACGACGATAGAATTGTTGCCGGTAAAAACTATTCCTAGCCACTTTAGTCAAGTTTACGAAGCAAGTGTTGACGATTTTCGCCGAGTATTTGGTTGGGAAGATGACCCCCAAAGGCGCAACTTTTCCATCGGCAAACCTTTGGATATGGATGTGCCAGTTTGTATCGATTTGAATCGCTTTGTGGAAAGGAGTAATGGGGTTTTTGGGAAATCTGGTACTGGTAAATCTTTTCTAACGCGGCTACTTTTAGCTGGCGTTATCCGAAAAAATGCGGCAGTAAACTTGATTTTTGATATGCACTCTGAGTATGGCTGGGAAGCCGTTGCAGAAGGTAAAAATGTCAATACTGTTAAAGGCTTAAAGCAACTTTTTCCTAGTAAGGTAGAAGTTTATACCCTCGACCCGGAATCGACCAAGCGTCGGGGTGTGCGTGATGCTCAAGAACTTTATTTGAGTTACGAGCAAATAGAAGTTGAAGATATTAAGTTATGTAGCCGAGATTTAGGACTCTCTGACGCAGCCTTAGATAACGCCAATATTCTGTATAGCGAATTTGGCAAGTCTTGGATTGTCCAGTTGTTGAATATGACTAACGAAGAAATCGAGATGTTCTGCGAGGAGAAGCGCGGACACAAAGGCTCGATTATGGCATTGCAGCGCAAACTCTTGCGGATGGATAGCTTGAAGTATATGCGAGCTGTTTGCCCCCAGAATTACATTAGTAAAATTGTGCAATGCCTGGAATCTGGGAAGAATGTTGTGATAGAATTTGGTTCCCAGTCTAATATGCTCTCTTATATGTTGGTGACGAATATGATCACCCGCCGTATTCACGAGCATTACGTCAAGAAAGCAGATAAATTCCTGCAAAGCAAAAATCCTAGCGATCGCCCAACGCCATTGATGATTACCATTGAAGAGGCGCACCGTTTCCTTGACCCCGCAGTGGTACAAAGTACTATCTTTGGGACTATTGCCCGCGAGCTGCGAAAATATTTTGTCACACTTTTGGTAGTCGATCAACGTCCATCAGGCATTGATAATGAAGTGATGTCGCAAATAGGGACTCGCATTACCGCTTTGCTGAATGATGAAAAAGACATTGAGGCGATTTTTACAGGTGTATCTGGTGGTAGCGGACTGCGATCGGTATTGGCAAAGCTAGACTCGAAACAACAAGCTTTAATATTGGGTCACGCCGTTCCTATGCCCGTAGTAGTCCGTACCCGTCCTTATGACGCAACTTTTTATGCCGAAATTGGTGAGCCAGCTTGGGAAGAAAAACCTGACGCAGAAGTATTCGCCGCTGCGGAACTAGCCAAAGCTGACCTGGGATTTTAGATTGTCATTTGTCTTTAGTCATTTGTCATTTGTCATTGACCAATACTTCTCTACGAACGCTAACAGCGTGTCAAAGACAGAGATTACGCCAACGACTTACCTCGGCTCCACTACCTCGACTTTGCTCGGCACAAGTCGGCACAAGTCCCTCAGTACAAGTGACAAATGACCAATGATCAATGACAAATGACTAATTCGTGACATCCCTCCATTATCACAGCAAATTAAGTTCGGTTATCCCGCTAGTTTTGGCAACAGAAGAGGGGTTTTTGGCGTCACTATAGAAGTAGTCAGCAATTTCGAGGAAATTTAAAAATTTTTTATATAACGGCTGCTTTTAAATTATAATGATAGGTTTTATCTTAAGAGAGTTTACTATTTGCCTGATTTATCGTATCATAAGTTAAGTAGAACTCATACCGACTTCGGATTTACCGATTGGTGTTAGTAACTGTCCAAGAGAAGAATTCTCAAAAATAACCAGCGTGCTTATAAAAAATTGAAAATTTCGGGAAGGTAGGGGAACCTATCAATGGGGGCTTACCGTCTTAACAACGGCTGTATCAATTAACTAATTGCTTTTGATAGCTCCCGATATTTCGTGATAGATGTACTACTTCTCCCCATCCATTTAGTAATAAAACATACATTATCTTTACGAAGTAGAGGACATCGCACCAATGCCTACTGTCAATACCCAAACGGAAAACCTCAACACCAAATTCACGGCTGATATGGTGCGTACCTATCTGCGAGAAATTGGTCGTGTACCACTGCTAACCCGCGAACAAGAAATTGTCTTTGGCAAGCAAGTGCAACAAATGATGACGCTGCTTGATGCCAAGGAAGCTTTGGCAAAAAAATTGCAACGCGAACCGGATATTTCAGAGTGGGCCGATTACGTTAAACAATCGGAAACTGATGTGCAGCAAACAGTGGCACAAGGTAAGCGGGCAAAGCAAAAAATGATCGAAGCGAATTTGCGCTTGGTTGTCGCTATTGCTAAAAAGTATCAAAAGCGAAATATGGAGTTTCTGGATTTAATCCAGGAAGGAACACTAGGGTTAGAGCGGGGTGTGGAGAAATTTGACCCGATGAGGGGTTATAAGTTCTCAACTTACGCTTACTGGTGGATTCGCCAAGCCATTACTCGGGCGATCGCTCAACAAGGTCGGACTATTCGCTTACCGATCCACATTACCGAGAAACTGAACAAAATCAAAAAAGTGCAGCGCGAGTTGGCTCAAAGCTTGGGGCGATCGCCGACTCCAGCCGAAATTGCCAAAGCACTAGAACTAGAGCCTGCTCAGATTCGCGAGTACCTGAATATGGCTCGTCAACCAGTGTCTTTGGATGTGCGAGTTGGTGAAAACCAAGATACTGAGTTGCAAGAAATGCTCGAAGATGATGGCCCATCACCAGAGTATTACACCAACCAGGAATTCTTACGCCAAGACTTGAACAATCTGCTAGCAGAACTAACACCGCAACAGCGAGAAGTTGTAGCACTGCGCTTTGGTTTAGAAGATGGTAATGAAATGTCATTGGCGAAAGTCGGTGAGAGATTGAATCTCAGCCGCGAACGCGTTCGTCAGTTAGAGCATCAAGCTTTGGCTCATCTGCGTCGCCGTCGTGCCAATGTTAAAGAATACGTTGCTAGCTAAAACAAGAGACGCAGAACTTCGCGTCTCTACACCACCTTGGTAATGCGCCCCCTGAATTCAGGGGGCGATTTTTTTTGCTGAAAACCAGGAAACGCAGTTAATCAGGTATTCGCTATCGGTTCGATACCTGCGCTATGCGTTTGTTGAGAAACAAAACCCAACATTTTGCAGGATTTGTTGAATAACGTTTACGCTCCAACCTACGAATATTTTTAACTGAGCAGTTAATCAGAAATTTGGGAAGGTATCCGAAAAACTATAGATTCAGAATGTAGACATAAGTGTTAGTTTTTTGCTCATTGTGGTTTAGGTCATCTAGAAAAACCTAACTCCCTTCCGACGCGGAAAGGGGAAAAATTCAAAGTCTCTCTCTTTTGAGCAGAGAGAAATAGAAGAGAGGTTTTCCAGATACCGTGAAAAGTCAACTGTTATCAGTTCTGCAATAATTTGAGGTAAATATCTTCAAATATTCCAGAGATAATAACAGGGTCAGAAGCTATGTCATTTTTCGATGTAACTAGCTATTTATTTTTTAAACCTACTTATCAGCAATTACTTTCTCTCAAAGAAAAGTTAATTATATTCATCTAACAATGTAGTATGAGTCAGAAAATAGTTGAAAACATTAAAAGTTATTTTCAGCCCGACCTCAGAAACTTAGCTAAAAAATGGGCATTAGCCTCTAGGATGATCGTAAGTATTGTGGTTTTAGGTTACTTAGTGTTTATTCCATTTAAAGGAGTGGATAAAAACCGGAGATTCGAGACAACAGAATTAGGACTTTTAACAATGATATTATTGTTAAACTCTTCAGTTATTGAAAGAATAGAAAAATTTCAATTTGGTAGCAATGGAGTAGAATTAAACCTAGTACATAGTAAAATTAAAGCTAATATAGAGGCTAATCAAAAGGAGTCAAAAGCTTTAGCCTTATTAGGAACTTTAATAGAAGATGATGAAAATCAAAGAAAGTTTTTTGACTCTTTGCTAGACGATGGAGAGCGAACAACTCTGGAAAACTTATTTAATGCTGAAAAAGATCAAAGACAGTTTCCATATAAAAAAGAACAATCCTGTGAGCAACGATTGAGACATTTACGAGTATTAGGCTTTATTGAATCTTTAACAAATTATCAAATCAACGAATTGCCTCCTCATGGCAATTTAAGAGACTATTTTAAGCTTACTTGTACTGGAAAAATATCTCTGGCTTTAGGTTCTAGCAACATTGCTGCACAAGACATATTAAATCAATGTGGAAGTGATTGTCATTGCCGCAAAATTTTGACTCAGATTATAGAAAAACAAGGTCAATATGGGACAAAAATGAATAGCATTAATAATTGATACAACGTGCGTTCGATGAACCTCTCCCCAACCCCTCTCCGAGGCGGAGAGGGGCAGCAATATTTTTAGTTGACAACGAACGAAAAAATTAGGGTTTCAAAGCCTCTCTCCCTGTGGGGGAGAGGTTTGGAGAGGGGTTTTTAGAGCCATCGAACTCACGTTAATACAAGTAGAAACCCTTGAGATTACAGATCAAACCCGCAGATGCGAGTTGCAAACCATTAATTTTTTGTATGAGCGGACGAAAATAATGTGTAGCCACGATTTAGAATCGCCAGAGCTACATCCGTTTCAAATCTTGTAAAACTGCGGTGGCTGATTGATAGCGATCGCTAAAATGATAGCAAACCATTTTATCTAAAATTGCTGCTAATTCTTCACTTACTTGCACGGTTTGCCGCCACATCACATTACCCGTTTCTGGATCTGGGTGGAGTTCTTGCGGTGGTGTTCCAGTTATGGCTTGAATAGCAATCATTCCTAAAGCATAAATGTCACTGCATAAGCGGGGATGACCGGCAAATTGTTCTGGAGGTGCATAACCCCGCGTCCCAATGGCTACTGTCGCTAATTCTGTTTGCTCGCTACTCGACGGTTGCATCAATTTCACAGCACCAAAGTCAATCAATACCAGCCGATTATTTTGAGCGCACCTAATAATATTAGTCGGTTTGAGATCCCGATGAATCACTCGATGTTGATGAACAAATTCTAGAACTTCTAAAACTTGTTTGAGCATTTCCATCACAAATGATTCGTTTTGCAGATTTTGTACGGGTGGTAATTCTTCACTTAGGGTATGTCCTTCAATATATTGTTGAATTAAATAAAATTCTTGATTATCTTCAAAATAAGCAAGTAGTTCGGGAATCTGATGATGTTTACCCAAAATTTCTAAAATTTCAGCTTCACTATGAAACAACCTGCGAGCCACTTGCAAAAATCGTGTATCTTGACGGGCTGGCATTAACTTTTTAACTACACAAGTAGGATTACCGGGTCGTTGAGTATCCTGTGCTAAATAAGTCCGACCAAATCCACCTGCACCGAGAGTTTGAGAGATTTTGTAGCGTCCACCTAAAAGCAAATCACCTGATTTTATTTCTGGTGAATCAACTGGGGGAGGAAAGTCAACAGACGAATCGGGAATTGCTGTTTTATCTTCTAAGAGTACATTTAATTGGGCGATCGCTTCTTGTTGTTTTTCAACTTGCAGAACAATCACCTGAGTTTGCTGTTGATTTTGGTAGCTAGTATAAGCGATCGCACAGATACTACTGATTGCCAAAGCAAGAGCAGGAGGGATTAATGGCACCCATCCAGCTTGTAAAAACAAAGCAACGCAGATTACTACTAAGCCAAATAGAGTTATCCCTAACACCACTAGCAAAAGCAGCGGATTTTGCCACCGCAATACTAAAACACCACCTAATAGCGACCAGCCCCACACCCAAATAAGTTCTACCCAGTCGGGCCAATACCAAATCAAGGGTCGCCCATCCAAAACTGTACTGATGAGTTGACTTGCTATCTGTGCATGAATAAACAGAGCAGGCATTCTAGCTGGTTGATCTGGTAAAGCGCTGTAGGGCGTATAAAAGCCACTTGGAGGGATATTAGCTGCTGTAGTGCCAATAATTACCAGACGGTCTTTGAATAAACTGGGGTTGACTTGATCGCTAAGAACATCTGTGAGGCTTACTTGGTCGGCGAGGCTATTGGGGTGACGGTAATTTAATAATATTTGATAGCCTTGTGCATCTAAATGTTGGTAGCCACCAGAATTAGGTTGTAAACGCATAAACAAGGTTTTACCTAAGATAAAATCTCCTTTTTGAGTGAAATCGTATCCAATACCTTGTTTTTCGAGATAATTAATTGCAATTAATGCACCAAATGCAAATGATGTTGTACATTTCTTGTCTGTAGAGTTGGCAAATAATAAAGTGCGGCGGAGACTTTGGTCGTTTTCATTGTCAGCGACCACATCGCTAAACCCAACATTATCTGTAGAGACATTCGGAGGTGGGGGAATTTCATCTCTACCCAAACTGCTGAACAAACAGGTAGTGACAATATTATCTTGATTTTGGAAATTAGCCGCCAAATTATTGTCTTCTGGTCGGAAAAGATATAAACCAACAATTCGCGGTTGATAAGACTCTATTTTCTTTAATAG
Organism: Nostoc sp. ChiSLP03a; assembly: GCF_034531215.2. Taxonomy (NCBI): domain Bacteria; kingdom Bacillati; phylum Cyanobacteriota; class Cyanophyceae; order Nostocales; family Nostocaceae; genus Nostoc; species Nostoc sp. ChiSLP03a. The sequence continues at coordinate 40 of NZ_JAVRBQ020000104.1, read as the reverse complement.
CTGATTGATTGTCCGATCTGATAGAGGCCATTTCTCGCGT